>JBAVYG010000435.1:0-2098 GCA_049698675.1 Terriglobia bacterium | reverse complement strand
CCCCCGCCGCCTGTCCCACCTCCACCACCATGTCCACCGCCAACTCCTCCGCCTCCGGTCCCACCGCCTCCTCCGGGCCCACTACCACCGCCCACGCCCTTCTGCGGCCAGGGGTCGGGCGAACCCGCTAAGGAAGCGAGCAATCCTGGCTCGTGCGGGAATGGCGAATCGGGGAGAAATGCACCTGGCGGCAGCCCTGGCAGGGGGGGTAGGGCCTGCAAGCCTCGCACGTCCACCGGGTAGATCGCCACGTTGGCTCGACTAGCAGCATCGATGGTGGCATCGAGCTCAACTTGGTGTTCCGCGGTGAGTGGAAAGCCTGCGGAGAAAAGGATCAACGTCTTGCGGCCAGGGACGGCCCGCAAGGTTTTCGCCAGGTCACGGATGGCCAGAAGGAACGATCGGACGCCGAAGTCGGCTTCAGCCAACTGTCCTATAGACGCAATTGCGGCAGTCGAGGCCCCCATGGACGCAATATCGTTCGTCGGCATGGATATATTCGGCGAAACCGCAGCGTATTTCACCTCTGCCGTCGCGCGCCTCAGCTTCTCTCCGTCCGCGGTGAAATTCTGGACCACTTGGGTTGTCCCTCCAAAGTCCACCACCGCCATCAAGCGTTCCGGCGACGCGGTCTTCTCCACAAACTGGTTTGCGGCCCGCCGTGCCAGCATTTGGTCTCCGGCGCTCATGGTGGAGTCATCGAAAAAGAGCACGATATAGCGAGGCTGGCTCGGCCCTTTAGGACCCCGACCCTCCCCGGCGCGCGAAAAACTGGCAATCACTTGGGGCTGATTATCCTCGAGGACCTCGAGTTCCTTCACGTCCAGGTCTTTGATGTATCCCCCTTTCTTGTTGGTGGCAATGACGTCCACCAGAACAAGATTCGCTTCGCTTCTTATGATTTGAGGGGAAGTGGCGGCCACCTGGGGAGGAGCATTCGGCGCTCCCCCGCTCTGGGCATGAGTGAGAACCAGCCGCGCTCCCAGAATTCCGATGGCAGCCGGTAGGAGAACATACAAACCAAAGTTGCTTCTTCGACGCATACACCACCCCCTAATAAGGTATCTCCACCGTACGGTTCAGCCCCGATAATTGACCGGCCTCGGAGTCCCGGACAATCTGGCGAACCTGGTACGTCCCGGGCTTCAAGTCGAATTCCGTCTTCAGTGTTATTCCGGTTTGCGTCAACCTCGCAAGTGTAGCATCGCGAAGGTGAAACTCGACCAGCTTCTCTTTTGCCACCACGTACTTTCCATCCCGGTCGAACAGGACGGTTAAAAAGGTGAGCTTGTTCAGATGGCGGTCCTGTTCCTTGCGGAAACGCACGGAACTCAAATCCAAATGGGTAAGTACAGCAAGCCGCACCTCGGCTTCGTTGAGTTTAAAAAACTGCGTATGCACATCGACCGGGAGTTCCATCAATTCGTCTTGGGAGAAGACTGCCTGTTCGATTTCTTCCTTGACCTTGGTGGCCGTATCCACCGACGCTTTGGGCGCAAAATAGCCGCGTCGCGCCTGAATCGTGAAGCCAGCGGGGTTCACCAGGCTGACCTTCAGCTTGTGGAATCGGCCGTCAAACTTGAGGTTGCGGGGAGAAAAGGCCAGAACGTAATAAACGTCCGAAAGTGTCCCCACCTGTCGGAAGCCCCTGTCCAAATCGTTGCTATTGTGGAAGAACTGGCCGCCTGTATCCCCCGCAAGATCGGAAAGAACCTCCTCGGCCAGGGAGAGTCCCTCCTGGATGATCAGTTCTTTCCTCCCCATCAAAGCGCCGGAGATAACAATAGGTTGGCGGCTAGCATCACCAAAGGGAATGATGGTATATAGGCCCCTGGGGTCCAGGGCGCTGACGACCACGCTGGCGCGCAGCGCTCGGTCCGTGATATCCGCGATCCGGGACTCCAGGTTGTAGAGGAGAAAACCGGGCGAAAGGAAAATGACACTGTGTTGCCCGGGCAGCAGCGCAGTGCGGCGAATGACTTGTTCAAGGCCTCGCAACACCGCCTCGGACTGCGTCTCCCAAACATTCTGCACCCGCCTTGCCTCCCCCTGCACCCAGCCTGCCGCTAGGCTGGCACAAATAGGGTCGCCCATGCAA
>JBAVYG010000434.1:0-3749 GCA_049698675.1 Terriglobia bacterium | reverse complement strand
GCGCTATCCGGCTACCGAGGCAAGCGGAGATTCGCAATCTATGTGCCGGACGAACTAGCGCCGGAAGTTCAGAAAGCCATTGAGAATGGTCGGCAATTGCAGGATTTGATGAAGGAAGCCGGCTTGCGTTATGTCAAAGCACGCAAGCAGGAGAGGGGATTGAGAAAGAAAAAGTAACGCGCTTGCCGGAGTGGACGGGCATCCCGGGATCGAAAGCCGCCACCGGGGTATAGCCCGCCAGCGGATGGTTGTTGCCTGCCAGAAAGGAGAGGTTGCGGTGCTTGACGGAAGTGGCTTGGAGCTGTGGTTTCATCGGAACCACATCCCAGAGAAAACGCGCTTGTTGATTGGCGCCATTCGTTCCTCAGGCCCTTCCCGCCGCGTTGGCGGCGGACACTCGAACGTCTGCGGCCGTTATCCCAGCAAGAAAATGGGAGTCACCATTCAGTTCGAAAGCCACCGAGTCGAACTGGCAGGCATTTACGAGATGGAGCACAGCGCTTCGGTCTTGGAATACTTCGACCAGGCCCCACCGATCAAATTAGTGTATGCGAGTCCGACCGGAAGGCGACTGACGGTGTGGCACACTCCCGACTTCTTTGTCATCCGTGATTGTGAGGCTGGATGGGAAGAGTGGAAAACCGAGGATGAGCTTCAGCGTCTGAAAGTCAAAAGTCCTGGCCGCTACCTCCCTAACGCTCAGGGTGGATGGAATTGTCCCCCCGGCGCAGCTTACGCTGAGCCACTCGGGCTTTATTATCGCGTTCGGTCTTCGGCAGAAATCGACTGGACATTCCAACGGAATATTCAATTCCTGGATGACTACCTCCGGGTTGACCCTTCAACCAACTCAATGACCGGCCAGGAGAAAGTCCGCGCCTATGTTTCAGCAGTTCCAGGCCTCAATCTTGACAGGCTCTTGCAACTCACCCAGGGAAATGTCTCGGCGGACGTCATCTTCAGCATGATCGCGGCGAATGCCCTCTACGTGAATCTCCACGCTGCTCCCCTTGCCGAACCCTCGCAGGTTAAAGTCTATTCTTCCGCGGAAGCAGCTTCCCCGGCCTGTCGTTGTGCCCACGAAAGACCCCAGTTCATACCTTCCGCTACGCTCCGGTGTGGAAACACCGTCGTCTGGGATACTCGTCTCTGGCGAGTAGTTAACGTGGGGACCAGGTCCATCAGTCTGCTTTCCGAAGATCAAACGTTAACTGAGTTACCACTGTCTGCATTTGAAGCCTTAGTCCAGCAGAAGAGGATCGAGCTGACTCCGGAAGACCTCAAGAAAGGTTCCGAATCGAGCATCCTGGAACGCTTGTCCCGGGCCAGCGAAAGGGACCTGCGAAATGCCAATTTCCGTTCGGGTTTTGTGGACCGGTATCTGCGTGAACAAGCTCTGCCGACGATGAGCGAGGTGCCTCTCCGCACGTTTTACCGTTGGGTTTCCCAATACCGCCAAGCCGGTACACTTTATGGAAACGGGTATCTGGGCTTGTTGCCAGGCCACACCGCGAAGGGCAACCGCACTGCCAAGTTGCCTGAGGCTACCCGTCGCGAAATGACAGAAACGTTCGAGCAGGATTATGAGACGGCGAAGCAGAAGACACTGTATGCATCCTGGATCAAGTTGAAGCTTTCCTGCGAGAAAAAGGGGATCGTGCCACCCAGTTATAAGACTTTTGCGATTGCTGCCTGCCGGCGAGATCCTTATCGTCAGCGGCTGAAACGACAGGGTCGACGCAGTGCTTACGCCCTGGAACCATTTTATTTCGAACTTGAGCTGAAGACGCCGCGGCACGGGGACCGGCCGTTTGAAATTGGCCATATCGACCACACCGAACTGGATTTGGAGGTCGTCTGCTCGCGCACGGGGCGGGTATTGGGGCGGCCGTGGATGACGATTTTGATCGACGCTTACAGCCGGCGAGTGCCTGCGGTTTATCTCACCTTCGATCCACCCAGTTATCGTTCGTGCATGATGGTCCTGCGTGAGTGCGTGCGCCGACACCAGCGGCTTCCTCAGATCGTGGTGGTTGACGGAGGGAAAGAATTCGAAAGCATTTATTTCGAGGCACTGCTGGCCAATTACCAGTGCACCAAAAAGGTTAGACCAGCGGCGAAGCCAAGGTTCGGGTCCGTTTGCGAGCGCATTTTCCAGGTGAGTAACACCCAGTTCGTACACAACCTGCGGGGAAACACCCAGATTATGCGAAACGTCCGGCAGGTCACCAAATCCGTGAATCCTGAGCGCCACGCGACCTGGCCGCTGGCGGAGCTTCATGCCCGGCTCTGTGAATACTTGTACGAGATTTATGACACGGCCGAGCACCCGGCGCTCGGGCAGAGTCCAAGGGAAGTTTTTCTTTCACGGCTGGCCGAAACGGGTGAGCGTCAGCACCGGAGGATTCCCTATGATGAAGCCTTCTTGATCTTTACTCTGCCGACGACAAATAAGGGAACCGCCAAAGTCGTGACAGGAAAGGGCGTGAAGATCCACCATGTGTACTACTGGTGTAAAGCCTTCCTGGATCCACAAATCCGGGGGAGCGTTGTCGCCGTTCGCTACGACCCATTCGACATTGGCGTCGCTTATGCTTTTGTGCATGGGCAATGGGTTGAGTGTCAGTCCGAGCACTACACGGTTTTGAAGGGCCACTCGGAGCGAGAGATGAAGCTGGCTACAGAAGAGTTGCGCCAGCGCCACCGCAACCACTCTGCTGACTTTGACATCACGGCCCACCAACTCGCCGAGTTTCTCCAATCTGTGGAAGCCCAAGAGGCTCTGTTGACCCAGCGTTTAAGCGACCTGGAGAGCAAAACGATCCGGCTAACGCTCACGAAGGTAGCAGGCAATGGGGGCTGCAGACCAGTCCAACATTGCTCCGAAAAGCCAGCGGCGGAGGCGGGCAGCCCACCGCCGGAGGAGTTTGTAGGTGACGAAGTCTACGGAGAATTTTGATGGACGCGACGCCCACCGGATTTCCGCGTGAACTTCTGACCCGGCCTTGGACTGAAAGGCTCCAATACTTTAAAGATTACACCATGGCCCACCCCCGGTTGGTGGCGGCTCGGGACTCCCTTCTTGCTGCAATTCACGAAAGGGCGCCGAATTCGTTGATTCTGGTTTTAGGACCAACCGGAGTGGGTAAAACCACCTTGCTCATGAAAATTGAGCAGCTCATGACCACCGAATTGTTGGCGGACCTCCGGACTGATCCCGGGCGGCTTCCGATTGTGAGTGTGGAGTGCATCGCGCCGGAATCCGGCGTCTTCAGCTGGCGGGATCACTTTCGCAGGCTGTTAATGCGAATGGATGAACCTCTGCTCGACCACAAACTGGATCCAGGCACTTCGATTCACATCGGCAGCCGGGCTGTTAGGTTCATGCCGAACGCGAAAGCGGTGGGATCGGAGTACCGTCATGCGGTGGAGAGGGCCCTCTGTTTTCGGCGCCCCATCGCGGTCATGCTCGACGAAGCGCAGCATCTGGCGAGCGTGGGCTCGCCACGCAGGCTTTCGGATCAACTGGATGTAATCAAATCGATTGCCAACTGCACCGGGACAGTTCACGTCCTACTCGGCACGTACGGGCTGCTGGCGTTCCGCAATTTGAGTGCACAGCTGAGCCGTCGGAGTGTGGATATCCACTTTCCGCGCTATCGAGCTGATGATCCGGAGGATCGAAAAACGTTCCTGACCGTCTTGCGCTCGTTCGAGCAGCAGCTTCCCCTTTCGGAGCCGCCCGGACT
>JBAVYG010000433.1:0-3055 GCA_049698675.1 Terriglobia bacterium | reverse complement strand
CATTATATCGTGGCGGGCCGTCAGCCGGAGCGGAACGCGTGGCGGGCAGAGTTCGAGCAAGGGGATGATGGGGAAGAGAGGGTGCGTGCACCTTCGGCGCGTAATCCGCATCAGGAGAAATCGCGGGTGCGGATCAAGCGACGCCGGCAAGGGAACGAAGTGTACATTCTGTGCCTGAGTGAGGGGCGGGAGGCGAAAGATCGCGCCATCCGGGAAAAACACGAGCTGCGGCTGAAGGAAGATATGGAGGCGCTGAAGACGCGCGTCGAGAAGGGACAACTGAAGAAGGTGGAGAAAATTCACCAGGCGATCGGGCGGCTCCAGGAGCGTTACCCGCGCGTGGCCCGCTACTACCGGATGGATTACGACGCTGAGCGGAAGACCCTGGGGTGGGAAGAGGACACGGAAAAGAAAGCGATCGCCACGAAGTTGGATGGTGGGTACGTGTTGAAGACGGATCGGCAGGACCTGACGGCCGATGAAATCTGGCGCACCTATATCCTGCTCACCCGGGTGGAGACGGCCTTTCCGTCGATGAAGAGTCCGCTGATGGAGCACCCCATCTTCCACCACCTCCAGCGGCGCACGCAGACGCACATCTTCCCCTGCGTCCTGGCCTACCATCTGCTGGCAGCGATCGAGAAGCGATTCTTGGATCGGGGCATCCATACTTCATGGTGGACCCTGCGCCAGCAACTCAGCACCCATCAAGTGATCACTGTCGTGCTGCCGACCGCCGACGGTCGGGTGCTGAAGATTCGCAAGGGAACGACTCCGGAGCTCGCGCATAAGGAAATCTACGCAACTCTGAAGATCCCCACGGAAGTCATGAAGCCGGTCAAGACTTGGCACGAGGTCAGCCCTATAGTGACGGAATGAAATTGTAACCCCATATAAAAAAAGTATTTCGCTCAGCGGAGTGGCGAAGTTCGGTTAACGACCAGCGAGAAGTATGAAGCTACCATTCTGCTGCCAACGAAGCTGCTGATACAATCAGTGAAATCGAATATGGGGAACCACGACGACGCTGCCACTACTGCGCCCGAGGGAGGCGGCAACCATAATCGTGCAGGCGAAAGCACACGGAACTCACCCGTTCCTGCAATATCTCCTGGAGTACCGCCTCATGAAACGCCTTCTTCTGCCGAGGGGGGAGTAGCGATACCGCGGGCCATGCGACGTTGGACCACCCGCAAGGCATGGAGGAAGGAAAGGTTGGCGGGGTCTTCATCCGCCTGCAGGGCGGCTTCGTGCATCAGACCGCGAATGGCAAAGTGGGCCATGAGGAGCCCATAAAACTCCTGCCGAACCAGTTCCGGAGTCTTGCTGCGCAGGACGATCTGGGCACCCCGCAAGTGCGTCTTCAACTCGTCCAGAGTGGTCTCAATCTCCCATCGCTCGTGATAGAGCGCTGCCAATTCTTTGGCCGGGGCAAGGCCGGGATCGAGGATCGTGGTGATCAGGCGATAGATCGGCTCCGCTCCCGGTCCATCCTTCAGACGATACTCGATCACGCGGACCCTAATCGGGTTGCGCTGATTCCGGCGATCCGAGGTGGAGCGATAAATACGGCTGCGGTAGGAGCCATCGGCGAAGCGCTGATCCACCTCCAAGCGCGCATTCTGGCGCACTCGCCACAGCAGTTCCGCACCTGTCTGCGCCGCTTTCTGCCAGAGTGTCGGGGCCGGTGAAAAAGAACATCAGTTCCGCCGGTGTCGTGGACAACGGTTCCGTCGGCGAGGATGAAGGAAATCGCCAATGTTCGAATGCATCGGGAAACTCGCCAGCGCCCTTGCGATCGCTTTCGCCCTGACTGTCTGCGGCCCTTGCCGGCGCTGGCTCCCGATTACCGCGACACAGCGGAGGTCCTGGTGCACAAAGACCTGCGTTGGCACTTTGATGCGAACTGCTACTGTGCCCCGGCGCGCTTCATCGGCCGGCGCTTGATGGCCAAGGCGGATGCTTCTTCCGTGGCGCTTTATGCTCCCAACGGCAGTGAGATCGTTCGCTATGCGCGCTCCTGGCGGCGCGGCCATCCCATGGCTTGAATCGTATCGCGTGGAGAAAATAGCCCGGCAGTCTGCGTTGTTACATCCCACAGCCGCGCCCTCGTGTGCTCGACCTTACGAATCCACATCGACTGATGTTAATCAAAGCGGCACAACTGATGTGCTTTCTCACCGGCGCGGACAGACTCGCCACAGCAGTTCCGCACCTGTCTGCGCCGCTTTCTGCCAGAGTTCGTCGCTGGGGAAAAACCGGTCGGCCAGGCACAGCATGCCTTTTTTGAGGGCGGGCACCACGGCTTGTGCCAGCGTGATCTCATCCGTCGCATATCGATCCACTTGCGCCGCCCACAGGATGTGCGTGCCATTTTCCAGCAACCCCACGAAACGAATCTTGGGGTAGGCACTCGATCCCCGACTGGCCCCAGGCCGGCCGAACGCTCGGTCGTTCTCCGCGGTGTCCGCCACATCCAAGGTGCTGCCATCCAAACTCACCAGTCGCCATTGTCGATACCAGGCTCCCTGCGTCCGTTTTTCGGCAATCGGGGTCACGACGGTCTCGTATAGCTTCTTCAGCGGTTCGGTCCCCAGTCGGCTGCGGGCTTGCGAGATCGCCGATTTGCCCGCGACCTTGACCGTGGCCGACGGATCCAATAACCACTGCACTCCCTCCAGCAAGCAGCGCAGCACCTCCCGATAGGAAGAGCGCATGTAAAGCGCCAGAGCGATGACGTAATAAACCACCACATGGGCGGGCAAATCGCGCTCCCGCAGGCTGGCACGGTTCGTCTGGTGCAAGGCTTCGCGGACTTTCTCCAGAGGGAAAAACTTGGCGATCACACCCAGGCTGATGTAATCGGTAATGCGGCTCCCGGCAGGCAGAGTTGCGACGGTACGGGCCATTCTGGGGGACCTCCGGCCCCGGCCAGAATAGTACAAGAACACTTAAATGAACAGTATTGCGGCTAGCATGTTATACGCCCGCCACGCATTGGTGCTCTCTTTCACTATTGAACATCCCAGCCGGACCTGATTGAAACTACAAGGGG
>JBAVYG010000432.1:0-1616 GCA_049698675.1 Terriglobia bacterium | reverse complement strand
TCTTCATCTTCACCCTGATCGGGGTCTGGAGTTCCCTCCGGTCCCGAGGAAGCCCGCTACGCGCCTTCGCGGCGCTTGCTGCCTTCCTCACCTTGTTGTTGCTCGTCTTCTATACTTTCTTCGCCGGTAATCGGAGCTACGGCGGGCAGTGCTGCGGCCTGCGCTTTTTTTTCTGGTTGATCCCTTTATGGCTGATGCTGCTTCCGGAGGGGTTGCGGGGCAAAACCACTCACCGCTGGTTCCGCGGCATGGCCCTGGCCTTTTTGCTCATATCCGCAATTTCGGTCTTCTACTGCGCCCATAATCCCTGGTCACGGCCCTGGATCCATGAATACCTGCATTACATGCAATGGATCGATTACTGATGGTAATGGCCACGGCGCCCTTTGAACCCCAATTCGGAAGTTGGTGCGAGCGGGAAAAACTGGGGACAGCGGTGAGGAGTCAACAGGCAATCGGTGCCAGGCAGCAGGGAGAAAGGAGAAGGCAATTCAGAATTCAGAATCGCCTCAGCCGCGTTTGGTCAACGGACCACGACAACCTCCGCGTGACGAGTAACGAGAAGGAAAGCAGAAGTCAGAAGGCAGCAAAGGTGGTGAGATTTGAACCGTATGAATGCTGAAAGCTGACCCGCCGCGGCGGGATAGCTGAGGGCTGGAGAAGTCAAGAGACAGCACGCAGTGGCAACAGCAACACTAACCCTCCGCGCCGCCGGAATGGATGTAGAATAGTCTCCTATGCGTAAAACGCCGCTGCTGGCCCTCTCCCTGCTCGGACTTTTCGATTCCCTGTATCTTCTCTGGGTTTATACATCGCCGTCGCGGCCCATGGTCTGTCTGGGATCGGGGTGCGACGCAGTGCGGGCAAGTTCCTACGCTCACCTTTTTGGGCTGCCACTTCCGGCCTTCGGAGTTGCGAGTTACGTGCTTCTGGGGCATCTGATCTTTGCAGAAGTCTTCGTCTCGCCGCGCCTGGGGCGAGCAATCCAATACGCCGTAGCGGGGATCTCGTGTGTTGGCTTCTTGTTTTCCATTTACCTCACTTCGCTGGAAGCGTTTGTCATCCACGCCTGGTGCGCGTGGTGTGTAGTCTCGGCGCTCGTCGTAACCGGCATTTTCGTCTTGTCGCTTCTTGAACTACGCCGGCCTCTCGCCCTGGCAGATCCTTTAGCGGTGATTGCAAGAGTCAGGACGAACTTTGTCCTGTGCGTGGTGGCGCTACTGATCGGCGTCCCGGCCTTCATCTTGCTCTCCCGGCACGGGGTACTCCCCCCCGTCCCGCAGGCTTCATCCCAGGCACTCGCCGAGCATCTGGTGCGCCCGGAAAGCCACATAACCGGAAACTTGCGAGCGCCTCTCACGCTCGTCGAATTCGGAGATTTCGAGTGCCCAGCGTGCAGCCTTTCGGAAGAAGCCGCTCGCCAAATCCGCGCCCAATACGCGGACCGGGTCCGTTTCGTGTTCCGCCAATTCCCCCTCAGCAAGATTCATCCCCAGGCCGAGAAAGCAGCGGAAGCCTCGGAATGTACAGCAGAACAGGGCAAGTTCTGGGAGGGCCTCGAAAAGCTTTATGCCGAACAAGCTGATTTGAGCGAGGACGCCCTCAAGCGCTACGCT
>JBAVYG010000431.1:0-2672 GCA_049698675.1 Terriglobia bacterium | reverse complement strand
CCTCCGGCCGCGCCTGCTGCGGCGGCTGGTAGGGCGGGGGTGGGGTTCCGTCTCGAGAATGCTGACCTCCTTCAGTTCGTCAATCTTGTAGCCACCGAGTTGAAGCTTAACTATGTAGTGGATCCAGCCGTAAGAGGAGCGGTGACCATTTCCACGGCGGGCGACCTCAAGCCCGAGGACCTGCTACCCATTCTCGAAACCGTGCTGAAGATGAATAATGCCACGGCCATCAAGACCGGGAATTTCTATCGCATCGTTCCTCTCGCCGCGGCCCCCAGAAACCCCTTGGGCATTGCGACCAACACCAAGGGACCAGAGCTGCCGGAGGATGATCGCATGCTCATGCAGATCATCCCTCTGAAGTTCGTCTTCGCGGCGGACATGGCCAAGATGCTTTCGCCGTTTCTTTCGGAGGGGGGCACGGTGGCCGTGCACGAGGCCGGCAACACCCTGATCCTGGTCGATGACAGCTTGAACGTCAAGCGGCTGATGGAGATCCTCCAGCAGTTTGACAATTCCAGCTTTGCCGAGCAGCGCGTGCGGCTGATCCCGGTGCGCAACAACGTGGCCTCCGCTCTGGTTCCGGAGCTCGAGGCGATTTTCTCCACCTACGCGCTCTCCGACAAGCAGACGCCCTTGCGCTTCGTGCCCCTGGATCGCATCAATGGCATTCTGGTGGCGGCCGCTGATCCCGCCGCCTTCGATGAGGTCGAGGGATGGATAGCGAAACTCGACCAGCCGGCCGCCCCGACCGCAATTCAGACCTTTGTTTATAAGGTTCAGAACTCTGAAGCCGATTACCTCGTTAAACTGCTGAACGCCCTTCGGGGTACAGGTGGAGGCGGCGGCGGAGGCTTTGGTGAAGCCACTCCCCGCGGCACGGGAGGTGGCGGGAGGGGATTCGCGTCAGGGGGGGGCGGCATGGGATCGATGTCGGAGCAGCAGCAAACCCTCCAGTCGCGCTCCAGTGAAACTACGGCGGGCATGGGTGCCTCCAGTCTGGCGGGCGGCGAGGGAACCGCGGCCCCCGAAAAGAGGTTGCGCATCATAACTGATCCGGTCAGCAATTCGATCATTGTGCAGAGCACCGCGCAGGAGTATGCCGAAATCGCCAGGACCATCGAGAAACTCGACGTTGTGCCCCGGCAGGTTATGATCGAAGCCCGCGTCTACGAAGTGGACATTACCGGCGATCTTTCGTTTGGTCTCACGTACGCGCTCCAGCAGCGCGGTACCGGCACGACGCCTTTGCAGTTCCTCGGTGACTTCGGCGTCAGCGCCGCGGGTAGCTTCACAGGTTCCACCGGGTTCTTGGTCGGCCAGACCCGCCAATTGATGGCTTTTCTGACCGCCACCGAAAACCGCTCGCGGGTGAAAACACTCTCGGCGCCCACTGTGCTCACCACCGATAGCACCGAGGCGCGAATCCAGGTGGGCGAGTCAGTGCCGGTTCTCACCTCCGCGGGTCTCGCCGCGGGCGGACAAGTCGCGGGGAACAGCCTGTACACCAGTACCGTCACCAATGTGGACACGGGCATTATCCTCTCGGTGACTCCGCGTATTACCAGCACGGGTCTGGTCTCTCTCACCATCAGTCAGGAAATCAGCAACGCGGTGCCGCCTGCATCGAATAGCGGCATCCAATCCCCCAGCTTCCTGAAGCGTTCGGTCAACACCCACGCCGTGGCTCAGGACGGCCAGACCATTGCCTTGGGCGGGCTGATCTCGTACAACTACAATAAAACCGTTAGTCGCATCCCCCTGCTCGGCGACATTCCCTGGCTCGGTGTGCTTTTTGGAAGCACTTCCTACAACACCACGGAGGAGGAATTGATTGTGCTCCTGACGCCGCGCATCATCACTACTCTTCCCGCCGCCCTCGATGCCACGCGCGAGCTGCGGGACAAGTTGAAGGACTTGCGCCGCGAGTTCAAGAAGGACAAATTATTGAACCCGTAAAGCCAGGATTCAGGAAGGCGGAAACTGGAAACTAGAAATTGGAAACTGGACGAGGCTACGAGTTCCCAGTTTCCAATTTCCAGTTTCAAATTTCCGCTTTTCCCTTACCTGAATCCTGAACCCTGACTCCTGAATCCTGCTTTTCTCAATCCTGCTCAATCGGTAATCTTCAACCCGAATTCGAAAGTTGGCAGCCGCCGTTCGAGCCGAATTACTTGATTCGATGCGCGTTCGACGCAGATACCGGAGGAACAAAATGGTGCGGGGCCGGGCGTACGGGCATCCGCCGCGGCGGACGCTGTGCCCCTGCAAGATACACATCGCACCCACGCTAACTTCCGAATTCGGGTTCAATCGGCAATCGCCAATCCTGTAGGGGCGGCTCGGGAACCCCCCCTGCGACAAAAGACACCCCCCCAAAAAAGCCAAAAAAATTCTTGACAGCGCATCTTGTTGGTGCTAAGTTAGCAGTCATCATTACGAGTTTGGTTAAGGTAGTTAACACGCAGCAGGGTGGCGAAGCGGAAGCGATGCGGAAGCGGGAAAAGGCCTCGAGAGGAAGCAGGCGGCGATAGGTGCTCCGATAGCTCACGCCCACCAGGACTGCGGCGAAGAAAGTTGTTGACAAGAAAGTGGGCGTAATGAAATGATGCGACCGCCCATAGTTTAACCTGGCTTTTTCAGTCAATCGGGGAAGGCGAACGCAAATACGC
>JBAVYG010000430.1:0-2055 GCA_049698675.1 Terriglobia bacterium | reverse complement strand
GGCGTGCCCCTACTGCCCGGTGAAATCCACACGTACTTTAGCCCGTCAGTCCTGCGGCGGCCCACCAGCCCGAATTTCTTACCACGCTGGGACACTCTGGAGGGTAGTGGCGGAAGGGCGGGGCTTCACAGGTTGCGGAAAAACGCACCAAGCGGAGGGCGAAGTTGCCCGTCGTCGACCCGGGTCGGCCGTTCCGGGGGACATCATGTCTCTTGACGTGTGGAACGGAGTAGGCTAGAATAGTAGGTGAGGTTGTGTAGGAACGAGCACTCAGGGTTCAGGATTCGAGATTCAGGAGCCGGCATTCGTGATTCAGCAGACGGGCAACAGGGGTCTAGAGTCAGACGTTGAGGACCCATTAGGCGGTACAAGCAAGGCAACGGACATTCTTGCTCCTTGTGGACTTAGTGTCTCTTTGTCCAGAGGAAGGAAAAACGTAGTAACTCGAAAAATTGAACGAGCAATGCGGGAATCTCTATGAAAACAAAGGACCGCTGTGGAAAACAGGCGCAGAAGCGGGAATGTTGCAGAAAACAAAGGTAGTTAGTGGAGAAGGCGGGAATATTGTTGAAAATACAGGCCTTAGTGCTGTGGGCTGGGGCTGGGGGCTGGATCAACCTGTGCGGGACGACTGGCCGCTTCCAGAGCGAGATTCCTCCCCTTCCCCCTTGCTTCGCTCGGGGTCAGGGTCGGAATGACATGGTCCATGGACCCTTTCCAGCATGGCGCTAACGACTGGAAGAGCCGTGACCAGCAGGCAGACGGCAAGAAGATGCATCAGTTCAGAATTCAGGATTTACACTTCACGCTTTAGACTTTCCTTCGCCTGCTTGGGTGCTGTCCTAATTGCGGGTGTAGCGCCGGCTTCCAGCCGGCAAAGAGCCGCCAAGATGGCGGCGCTACGTTCAAACTAGGACAGCACCCCTGCTTGTGTGTGTTTGACCCTTTTGGAACGGCTCTGTTAACATGAGGGACTAAACCTTTGGAGACATTTGCGTGAGAGTGGGTGTTCACACTTCGATTGCCGGGGGGCTGGAGAATGCGCCGCATCGCGCCAGGAAGATCGGTTGTGATACCTTTCAGATGTTCTCCGCCAACCCTCGTGGATGGAGAGCGCAGGACCCCACGCCTGAGGAGTGCGAGCGATTCCGTGAAGCTCGCGCCGCTTACGGCCTGTCGCCACTGGTAATTCACGACAACTACCTGATCAACCTGGCGTCAGTGGACTCCTTAATCAGGGAAAGATCGATTGCGGCCTTCCGCAAAGAGCTCGAGCGGGCGGTCGCACTGGGCGCCGATTATCTGGTTACACATCCCGGAAGCGCCAAAGGCAGCACCGCGACGCAAGGAATCAGAGCGTGCATTGATTCCGTGCGGCAGGCCGCGAACCGCCTGAAGCTCGACGGGCTGCGGATTCTGATTGAAAACACTGCCGGGCAAGGCTCGGCGATCGGACGGACGTTTGAAGAGGTAGCGGAAATCGTGGTTGACGCCGAAAAGGACTTGCCCATAGGCGTCTGCATCGACACGGCGCACTGTTTCGAAGCTGGCTACGCAGTTCACACTCAGGCCGGCCTTGCCCAGACGGTGAAAAGCCTTGACTCGACGGTGGGCCTCAGGAACCTGCGGGTGATTCACGCCAATGACTCGAAGACGGGCTTTGGCTCCCATGCCGACCGGCACGAGCACATTGGGAAAGGCCAGATCGGGAAGGAGGGTTTCCGCCGGATTGTTTGTCATCCGAAGCTCAGGGCGATTCCATTCATTTGTGAGACGCCGATTGACAGGCCCGGAGACGACAAGCGGAACCTGCGCATGATGAGGACGCTGGCGGGAATTAAAGCCGTCAGCAGTCAGCGGTCAGCTTTCAGCAAGCGCGGCGGGGCGGGGACATAGGTAAAAAATCAGAGCGAGATTCCTCGCTGCGCTCGGAATGACAGTGAACTTACGGTGCCGCGCTCGGAATTACAGTGACTGCGGCTGTACTCTCTTGACTTTATACTTTAGACCTTAGACTCATGAACTCTCGACTTTCGACTCTAGACTCTAGACTGC
>JBAVYG010000429.1:0-5285 GCA_049698675.1 Terriglobia bacterium | reverse complement strand
GGTGTCAGGTCTTTATTACGAATGAGTAGCATAGCAAAGAGTAAACATGGTAACCAAGGCCCTGCCCGCGCCCCAATGAATTCGAGGGAAACACCAGGGAAGCGCGCGGGAGCGGGCCGGGCTGGTTCAACGGCCAGGTCCGCCTGGGAAGCCGCCGCCGGGCGCCGGGGGGCGATCCCCCAGGGCCCCAAGGGCGGAGACTGTGCCTTCAAGTGTAGCCCACGGAGAAGAATCGGCTACTCTCGCAAGGCAACTGTAGTGTAGCCTATCACAATCGCAAATGTCAAGCTTTTTTTGCAAGGGAGAGGAGTGGTTATTATGGAAGAAATGAATGCCGCGAAAGTAGTAAAAAAGGTTCGACAGCGGTTAGAGGTCAGCCAGGAGGGTCTGGCGCGGCTGCTGAATGCCACCAAGGGGGCGGTGCAACACTGGGAGCGGGGCCGTAACCGGCCGGACTTGGCGCGCCTGCTGGCGCTCCGACAACTCTGCCCGGGCGGTGCGGAACGGAAAGAACTGGAAACGCTCATCAAGGAAACGCAAGCCCACGTGGCGCCGTTGCCGACCGGCAAGCCGGGACCGGGTGGGAAGATTACTCTACCCCAGCCGGGCGAAAGCCTGATCCTGTTGCGCAGGGACAATAACAAGCTGCGGAAACAGGTCGCCAAACTGGAATCAACCTTGAAACGCCGCAGCGAACAGTTGCGCATCCTCGAAGATTTGGCAACGGAGTTGCAGCGGGATATGGCTAAACTCCGCGCGGGTCAATCGGTGGCCGCGCCCGCGCCTGTGAGTAGCTCAGTTCCGCAGCCGAGTGAATGACCGAAGGGTGGCGGCGAATCTCCACATCGGCGGGCTGGCGGCCCATGGCATGGACGCCCCCGGTCCTGCCATGAGCGTCACCCGATAGGTCTGTAATCCCGCCTGGGCGGCGACGTGCAAGCAGGCCTAATACTTCCTGAGGCGCATCACTTGCACGGATACCACGACGGGGAGCCCTCCTGACTCCCCCTGGTGCCCCAGCATGCGCAGGAAGGTTACTGCCTGGCCCAAAAGTTTCCGCGCCTCAGGCTGTGAACGAAATCCCAGCAGCAGTGCGAATGCTTCCCTCAGCAGCGCTCTGTCTGACCTTGTTCCATCGTTCATGCTTGATAACACTCCCTTCAGCATGGTCGTCGGGCGGCGATCTGGCTCGAAGCTATTCAGCGGCCGCCGGGTCCCAGAGAAGGGCCCCCACACGAGAGCCCCAAGTGGGCAGCTCCGCTGTCTGACGCGCCCCAGTCGATGTTTCCCCCAGGATGCCACCTGACCCGGTGCTCCCCACCCGGCCCTTGGGGAGTAGAGGTGACGCGGCAGTTTGATTGCCACATATAATTCCGAACACTCCTTCAGGTGGTTAACTCACGTGCGCTTTCCCAGCAAATCGGTGAACGAGTCCCACTCGCTTCCGCGAGGAGATGAGGGGCAAGAGTTGCGGACGTGAGCCCTGGAGATTTAACCTGCTTTCGTTTTTCCCTACTATCGCTCTAAGAATCGGTCGGAATAATGTCTCTGGGACGATGAATCTCTAACCTACAAACGTAGGTAGGTCCGATTTTGCGTGCGGCGAAATCTATCTCCGACAGATTCCCACGCCCTTGCAATCCCATCCTTGAGACGTGCTCGATGCCTGCTTGGCCGCCTAGCGGGTACTGCCCTTCCTCGTTTGAAAATCATTGCGGTAGGTGTTCCTTAATAAAATAGTTGCTACAGCAATAGTTTTATGGTCAATGTCAATACTACACCTCCTGGTAATTGTTTTCTTCGTTTAGTTAGGGTCGAGGAGTGCTCGGTTCACTATTTAGTTATTTAACTGCGATGGAGTCGAGGAGTCCCGGTGTAACCGCTTGCATAACCGAGTCATAATTTAGAAAAGAGACAATGTCTGTCACGTCATTTTGACAGTTTATGTCAAATTCGCCCTTAGTTGACCGCCGAGAAAAACTGAATACGGGATGCTTGCCATGCCTTAGTCGCAACATACACACAAGTTAACGATGAGAAGTTGTCTAAAATTGAAATCTCGGTCTCATTATTTCTCAGAGAGGCTGAGCGGAAACATTCCGAAAACTTCGCGTCGGAACGCCGGAGATTTTTGAGATCTTGCTCGACACACTTATAGTATGCTCGGCGGGAATGCCCCGTAGCGGGACTGATTCGTGTCAGGACTTTTGGCAGGTAGTGCATCAGGGCCGGAGCGGCGTAAAGGCTCCAGCTTGGTCGGGTCTTCGCACCGCTTCACGCGGCTGATTTGATTTTCGGCAACGAAGGGGAAGGAGAGCGATGAGCGCTGATTCCATTTTGGATGAACTACGAGGCCAGGTTGCGATTGTAACGGGTGCGGGACGGGGTCTGGGACGCGCCACAGCGTTGGCGTTGGCGCGGGCGGGGGCGCGCGTGGGGGTGGTCGCGAGGTCCAAAGAGCAACTCGCCGAAACGGTACGTGGCGTCACAGAGGCAGGCGGGGATGCATTGGCCGTTGTGGTGGACGTGTGCGACGCCGCGGCCGTCGAGCGCATGGCACGCGAAGTGGAGCGCACCCTGGGGCCGGTGGACCTGCTCGTGAACAACGCTGGGACCATGGGGCCTTTGGGACCGATCTGGGAAGCCGACCCGGGCGATTGGTGGCATTCGATCGAGGTGAACTTGCGCGGGCCTTACCTCTGCTCACATGCCCTGCTGCCCGGAATGATCGAGCGCCGCCACGGCCGGATCATCAATGTCTCCACCGGTGCCGCCACCGTCGCGGTTGCGCACATGGGCGCGTACGTCATCGCCAAAACGGCGCTCATCCGCTTTACAGAGAACCTGGCGGCAGAACTCCTAAACTCCGGCGTCAGCGTTTTCACCATCAGCCCCGGCACCGTGCGCACCGCCATGGCCGAACACCTGCTTGAATCCGAGGCCGGGAAAAAGTGGCTGCCGTGGTTTCGGAAATTGTTTGACCGAGGGCGCGACGTGCCGCCGGAGAAGGCCGCGCAACTGGTGGTGCAACTGGCCTCGGGGCGGGCGGACGCGCTCTCCGGGCGCTTCATCGACGTTTCTGACGACCTCGCGGAGCTCCTGGAGCGGTTGGGCGACGTCAAGAGCGACAACCTTTACACGCTTTGCGTCCGCAAACTGAATTCGGAAAATCGAAAATAGAAACTGGAAACATGCCAAACCCCTGCGTGGGTGAACCGCTGGCCGGGCCGCAGCGGCTGAGTCTCTATTTCCGGAGTGAATCCGGACCTTCAACGGCTTGCCGGTAAGTTCCGAACTGTTGCGCCAACGGCTTGAGCGTAGGGTAAAACTGGACATACGTGTTTTCCACCGCCCCGCCGCCATTATGACATTGCCAACACATCGCTTTGGGGTTGGCCTTGGCTGTTTTCGTGGAGGAATCGAAACTGAAGTAGGCCCACTTCTCCGGGAATCGAGCTGTATCTTTCACTTCAACAGAGATGCCTATCAAGTCTGTCTCATAATGGTCTACTATCTCGGCGGAACTCTTGCTCGACGACATCCTTTTTTCCAGCACGAAAACGGCCTTGTCGGGCCAACTCCCAGTTGCCCGGAACTGATGATACGCCGAGCGCGAGACGAAGACGTCTCCAAACGTTTCCCCCTCGCCACTCGAGGCCTTGGAGTTCACGCGTAGGCGCGAGGATAGGAATATCCACTCTCGATAACTTTCTGGACGCACGAGCTCATTCCCGCTGGTGTACTGCGGCAAATCTGAGCGCGAGTCCGGGCTGGATACCTGCAGCGACGCCGCGCACACCGAAATAAAAACGAAAGTCCCCAACAACGTGGCGGTCTTCAAAACTGCCTCCCTTCGCGAACTGGCGAAAACATCGCCGACTGCATGTCAGCGAGTGTGGGTGTATTGTAGCACGGCCGACCGCCCCGGTCCCCCGAAGCGGGATGGGTCTCGGCCATGCCTTCCGGCAACAGATCCTCATGGGCGAGACGCCCATGCGCGCCTCTGGTCCCCTCCTGGCTCCTGAAATCCAATACCCGCCTCCAGAGCGAAGGGTCGCTACTGGCTGACGGTGCAAAGGTGAAGGTTGCAGGATCGCGCTTCCAGTCAACGTTTTCCGCCACTGTACCTTGATCGCTCCCCTGCAATGAATGCAGTTGCTGGTAGAGCCGCAGCAACTCAGAGCGACAGCCGATTCGTGTAGAATTGCATTTCAATACCGTGTTTCATCGAGTTCTCAGGAGGTGTGCCGATGACCCTGGGTGAAACGTTGATTTCGGTATGGCAACAGGCGCTGGGCGACGGGCGCGAAGATATCGAGCTGGAGGGCAAGACTTACCCTGTGACCGTCTCGAAGGTCAAAGGACTTCGCATGGTGGAATTTAACGTTGGCCCGTACCGCATCGTGGGTATCGAACAGAACCCCAAGACACAGTCACGCTGGGCAGAGCTGGCGCGCGAAGGCAACCGGATCGTGTAGTTCAGGTGCAAAGGGCGATACGTGGCTAATGTGTACGAAGGGAAACTGCTGCGCTACCCCGCTTGGAAGGCCCTTGAACTTCCGGAGTGAGATACGGAGTCTGACGGCTGAAAGCTGACCCGCCGCGGCGGGATGGCTGGTAGCTGACAGTTGACGACTGTCAACGGCCGGCTCACGCGGCCGGGTTCACAGTTATGGTCACCGGACTCTTGAGGGTGAATTCGAGCTTGGTCTCCGATGGAATCTTCACCCGCTGGCCGTGAGTCCCGGCCTCCACCGCAGTTCCTGTGCCCGCGCCAGCTACGGAGCCGATTGCGGCGCCTTTCCCACGCCCTGCAATCGCGCCGATGAGGGCGCCGAGTACAGCTCCTCCGCCGACGGTCTCAGCGGTGCGAGTTCCACGCGAGGCCCCGGCTTGCTCGTGGTAGCTGGTCTGAAGTTGATAGGTCTGGCCGCCGGCGGTTACGCTGACCAGCTCAACCTTCAACTCAGAACGGCCGCTCATGCGCCCGGCGCTTGTGGCCTGCACCAATCGAACGCGCGCGTCGGAACTGCGCGGTATGATGGCGCGGTCGCCAATCGCCACGGGCGCTTCGAGGGTGGCCGCGAACTCATCGCCCGCGTGGTTCTGAGTGGAGTCGATGCTGTCAATCATGCGAACGGAGAGAATGGTGCCTGAGGGAATCGTGATCTGCTCGGGTGGCTTAACCGCTGGCGCCGGTGGAGCAGCCGCGGCTGCAGCGGGTAGTGCGGGCGGAGCCGCCGGAGCAGCCGGAGCAGCCACAGGCGGCGCAGCCTGCGCGGTCA
>JBAVYG010000428.1:0-3549 GCA_049698675.1 Terriglobia bacterium | reverse complement strand
ACCTACGAGTTGTTTCTGGACCTTCTTTCAGTCGTGAACCCAAAGGACCCCGAGGCCGCTGAAACAATCGAAAAGAAATACAGTCGCGAAATTGAACGCTACCAGGATGAACAGAAGGATATCGAATCCGAGGCTCAGCAGCTTGAAAAAGAGGTTGCAACCCAACGACACAAAGCCAACCGATTTGACCTGGGAGAAGTCTGCCTGGAAGTGGGAATCATTTTGACCTCGCTCACGTTGCTGACCCGGCGAAAACTGTTCTGGCGACTGGGAGGTCTGGCAGGGCTTGTCGGTTTGGCGATTGCCGCGTCCGGATTTTGGGTAAAGTAGCGTGTCCTTCGCTGCTACGAGAATGACTGCCGCCCGTGTCATTCCGAGCGCAGCGAGGAATCTCGCTCTGATCTTTCGTCGACAAACCAGGGCGAGATTCCTCGCTACGCTCGGAATGACGGGATCGGTTGCGCCGTTACCCTATGAAGGACTTGAGACGGTCGAGAAGGCGATCCCCACCCACCTCCACTAGATTATTGTGCCCGGCGTCCTCCACTGGAAAGAAGAACTTAGGTTCGGGGGCCGCTCCGAAGAGTCGCTGCCCCATGGAAAAGGGGACGACTTCGTCACGGGTCCCGTGGACGATTAAAATGGGTGCCCGAACCCGACGAATCTTGGCGAGCGAGTTGAACTGGCTCTTGGGAAGATATTCAAACAGGGGAATGCGAAACATCCGCCGTGCCATATCCTTCGCCGAAGTGAAGGAGCTTTGTACAATCAAGCCGCCGCACTGACGCCTCGAGGCAAGGTCGATGGCCACCGCGCCGCCCAGCGAATGCCCAAAGACTACTATGTTCTTGGGTTGGACATGCCGCTCCCGGAGCAGGTAGTCGTAGGCGGCGTCGGCATCGCGATACACCCCTGTTTCGTCCGGTGAGCCTTCGCTCTTGCCATAACCCCGATAATCCACGGCAAGTACATTGACCGCGAGGCGCGAGTAGAACATCAAGTGTTCAAGCCCGTGGCCGATGTTCTCCGCGTTCCCGTGAAACCACAAGAGCACTTGCTCGGAGGCGGGATTCGGCAAGTGCCATGCATTCACCCTGACTTTATCGAGCGTGGTTAGCCAGACATCCTCAACGTGCAGTCCGTAAAGTTCTGGTGGGGAAAATCCTTCCGGGAAACGCGGCGGGAAGTAGATGAAAGAATTCTCGAAGAGGCGAATTCCTACGACAGTCAAGAGAAGGCCCGCGGCTACTCCCATGGCCAGAGTCATCGCAAGCTTCTTCCGGCGCGGCAGCGGTCAATCAAGGAAACTGCAGGGATTCTTCGTCCACCAATAAGAATGGCGGACTCAGAATGACACGGGGCCGGCTTTTTTAATCCCCAAACGGCCGATATTTGGCTGCGCGGCATTGTTCATACTGCGCTGGCTGACCTCCTCCAGCGCAACGGCGTTAGGAAGACCACGACCCGCGGCGGCCGGGCCCGCCCCCGACCGCCCAAGTCGCGCAAACTCACTGATTCTCATCGCCCTCACTATCGCCAGGAGAGATCACCACAAAGATTCCATTGCCTTGCCGGTTGATACGCAGCAGCGTTTGCCCCTTCGCCTCAGCCGCCAAGCGGTTAAAGTCTGCCACGGAATTCACCGGGTGGCGATTGATAGTCTCGATGACATCGCCCGGCTGTAGGCCGCCCTGAGCGGCAGGACTGCTGGGATCGAGTTCGCTGATCACTACGCCCCGGACGCTCGGTGGCAGGCCCAACTGATCGCGGACGTCAGGTGTGAGGTTCTGCACCGTGATTCCGCGCAGCGCTCCTTCCGAGGGAGCTTTGCCGACACCGGGTGTGACGCTCAGATTGGCTGGCCGCTCACCCAACGTGAGGTGAATGGTCGTCGGTTTGCCGTCTCGGAGGATGTCCAACGTCACTTCGGTCCCTGGGTTCATGTTGGTGACCATAGCCGTCAACTGACCCGAGTCTCCCACCGTCTTGCCGTCCAACTTGCGGATCACGTCCCCGTTCTTGATGCCGGCTTTATCGGCAGGTCCGCCGGGGGTAACGTCATTGACCAACGCTCCTGAGGTATCTGGAACCTTGAACTGCTTAGCCAAGTCCTCCCTCAAACTCGTGATGCTTACGCCCAGGTACCCTCGCGATACCTTACCCGTCTTGATCAGATCTTCCATGACGTGCTTGGCCGTGTTGGAGGGAATGGCAAAACCAATTCCGATAAAACTGCCCTCTCCTCCGGGACCAGAGTTTCCGCTAACGATGGCCGTATTGATGCCGATAACCTGCCCGCGCACGTTCACCAGCGCCCCCCCGGAATTCCCGGGATTAATGGCAGCGTCCGTCTGAATAAAATCTTCAAACTTGTCAGGGTCAGAAAGGGACCTACCCAGCGCGCTCACGCTCCCGCGTGTCACCGTGAAGTACTGCCCGAAGGGATTCCCGAAGGCCATCACGGTGTCACCGACCTTCATTTGGCCGGAATCACCGAAGGGCACAACGGGCAAGTTCTGTGCGTCAATCTTGATCACGGCGATGTCGGACTGCGGGTCAGCGCCCATAACTTTGCCTTTGAACGTCCGCTTGTCCGAGAGCAAGACCTCGATCTGAGTGGCCTTGGAGACCACGTGGTTGTTGGTCACGATGTAACCGTCCGCCGAGACGATTACGCCGCTTCCCAACGCGTGCTCGCGCTGCTCGCGAGGCACACCGAACTGCGGAAGCATGTTACCGAAGAACTGACGGAAAAAGGGGTCCATCATAAACGGCGACTGTTGCACCTTGATTACTTGCGTCGATTGGATGGCCACAATCGCGGGTGTGACCGACTCGGCGATTCGCTCGTAGGCTTTGTTCTGCCGCTCCAGCGCGTCAATCTCCGGTCCGTCCAATCCCGAACCCTCCGCCAGGGCGAATTGTGGGAAAACACGATGCCCTTCATAAAGCAAGCCCGACAGGGCCAGGCAAACTACACCAATGAACGTCAAACTCAACCCAAACAGATTCTCGCGCAGGAATTGTTTTGTGTTGGCGCGCATGAAAGTATTCCTCCTTTGTTCAGCCGGGCAGCTTTTGGGGGGTTATGGGTAAGGCGTGAAAGCCTTCAGGACCCCCAGGAGAAGCTAGCCAGCAACCTCTGAGTCTCCCTCTCGAAAAAGAACGTCCAGGGATAACCGTGTGCCCCTCATAGGCGATCAACGAGCTCACGTCCCCCCACAAATAGATTTGACGTGGCCCCGCCCATCTGGTTATCAACGGTCCAGCGGGATGGCCACCGTCGACGCGACACATCAAATCTTCCGGGATTCGACCCTATACACACCGTCGTTCCGGCCCGTACTGATTTAGATGCAGCAGATTGCTGCTACGGTTTACCGCCAGGCCACACCTCCATTATAACCCTGACTCCATAGGATGACGAATGGGCGTGAGGCTGGGGTATTGGTGTCATTTGCGAGGCCTGGTCATTCCCGCGAAAGCGGGAATCCAGTCCCTTGGCGCACATTTCCGAAGGTTCGCGGAGTGGATTCCCGCTTTCGCGGG
>JBAVYG010000427.1:0-6556 GCA_049698675.1 Terriglobia bacterium | reverse complement strand
CCCTGACGACTGATGCATTCGGAGCACGGTCGCCGGTGACTATTTCCGGTTTGACAAGCTCCGCCAAGGCGCTGGTGGTGGCGGGAGTTGCCCACCGACTGTCGCGCCCGGTGGTCGTCCTGACTTCGGATAACGAGACCGCAGCCCATCTCCAGCGCACAACCTCGACCTTCTGCGCCTGGCTCGAGCCACTCTCCAGCCCGGCCGTACTGACGCTCCCGGCACTGGACTGCTCTCCTTACGAAGGTCGTTCCCCACACGCCGAGATTCTCGAACAAAGGGCGGTAACCCTGTGGAACGTGGCCCGCGGGCGCACGCGTGTGTTGTACGTCCCGATGGCAGCAGCGCTGGGGCGCTTCCGGGAGCGAGCCCTCTACTCTTCCCTTGCGCTCGAACTCAAAGTCGGCGATGAACTGGACCTCGACGATCTAATCGAGCACCTCGGCGGAGTGGGATACGAGCGGGGAGAACCCGTCTCCGATGTGGGCCAATTCTCAGTGCGGGGAGGAATCGTGGATGTTTTTCCTCCCGAGGCTGAATGGCCCTTCCGCCTTGAATTTTCCGGGGATCAGATTGAATCCCTGCGTGAGTTTGACCCCGATACGCAGCGCTCGCGAAAGCCCGTTCCAGCAGCTATGCTTCTTCCGCTTTCAGAAATAAAGCGCTCCCGCCAATTCTTCGAGAAGCTAATCCGCGCTCTTGGGAAACGGGCCGCTCCACGGCGACAGGCGGGGGCGCAAACAAACCCTCCAGTTGAACTCGAACCCGAGTGGGCGAGCGAGTACGCAAATCCATTCCCGGGATGGGAGTTTTTCGCCCCTCTGGTTGAACCCCACCCCAACAGCCTGTTTGCGTTATTTGACAACCCCGTAGTGCTCTGGGACGAGCCCCTGGAGCGCAACGCGCAATTGAAGCAATTCCTGGAAGGGTTGGCATCGGGTTTTGACGAGGTCCGCGACGTCATTCCGCCTCGCCCTAGGCCCGAGGATATCTTCCTCACCGAGCAAGAGTTCCTACAGAGCATTCGGGCAGTGCCACAACTCTATCTCAAGGAGCTCTCTTTGAGTCCAGGAGTCGAGAGTCGAGAGTCGAGAAGTCAAGGACTTGCCGGCGAGGGCTACTCCGCACAACCCGAACATGCTACCGGAAACCAGGAGAAGGAAACAACTCCCGCTCCGGAGGAGTGCTGGCCCGAAGGCCGGCGCTACGGAGAACGCGACGAGGGAGAACAAAGCACTCCCGCCAGCGAATTTCCCGCTCAGGGGGCGTGCCGACCTGAAGATCGGCGCTACGTCGCGGGAGGGCAGAGCCCTCCCCTACCCAATCCCGAGCTGGTTCTTCTCACCCAACCCTCCCCGAAATTCCAAGCCGGAGTTAAGGGTTTAGTGGATAACTTGCGAAGCAATTTAGGGCAACGCATGTCCGTCGTCCTTGTTGTTCCTACCAGCGGAAAAGCGGAACGGCTGCGCGGAATTCTCACCGAATACGAGATCCCCTTCGCCACCGCGAGTCAGGAGAGCGTCTCCGCCGAGCCACGACATCGTGGGGAACTCGGTACCACCGCCGGTGTGGCGCTCATGGCCCGCGGCGATCTTTCCGAGGGGTTCGTCATCCCTGATTTGAAAGAAATGTGGCTGGCGGACAGCGACCTGTTTGGAGGATTCGACTGGGCTTCCCGTCGCCGCGAGCACTCCGGGGTTCTAGCCTTCATTTCGGGCCTGGGCGATCTCAAGGTGGGCGATTACGTGGTCCATGTTGACCACGGGGTGGGGATCTATCAAGGGCTGCGCCAACTCAGTGTCAGCGGGTCTTCGCGCGACTTCATGTTGCTGACCTATCAGGATGAGGCCAAGCTGTACGTCCCCCTCGAGCGCTTGGATTTGGTGGAGAAGTACCGGTCCAGCGGTGACGGCGTCAAACCCGTCCTCGATCGGCTGGGAGGATCCGGTTGGGAGCGCACCAAGAAACGCGTCAAGCGGGCCCTGCGTGACATGGCGCAAGAACTCCTGCAGTTATACGCCGAACGGAAGATGTGCGGCGGCACACCCACCAGCCCTGACACCCCCTGGCAGAAAGAGTTCGAAGACGCCTTTGAATTCGAGGAAACCCCCGACCAGTTGAAAGCCCTGGCAGACATCAAGCAAGACTTGGAAAGCCCGGCATCCATGGATCGGCTCCTCTGCGGAGACGTGGGCTATGGAAAGACCGAACTGGCCATGCGCGCTGCCTTTAAGGTCATCCAGGATGGGCGGCAAGTGGCGGTGCTGGCGCCGACCACCGTCCTCGCATTCCAGCACTGTACAACCTTTCGGCAGCGGCTCGCCGCCTTCCCCATGCGCGTGGAAATGCTCAGCCGTTTCCGGCTACCCGCCGAGCAGAAAAAGATCGTGGCCGAGGCCGAGGCCGGCAAGGTGGATGTCCTGATCGGAACTCACCGCCTGCTTTCCAAAGACGTGCACTTCCGCGACCTTGGGTTACTGATCGTCGATGAGGAGCAGCGGTTCGGAGTGGCGGCGAAGGAGAAGCTGAGGAAACTCAAGGCGGGGGTGGACGTGCTGGCGATGTCCGCCACACCCATCCCCCGCACCCTGCACATGTCGGTGGGCGGATTGCGCGACCTCTCCGTCATCGAGACTCCGCCGCGAGGCCGGCTGGCCATTCAAACCACGGTAGCGCCCTTCAACCAGACCTTAATTCAGTCCGCCATCCTGCAAGAGGTGCAACGGGAGGGCCAAGTCTTTTTTGTCCACAACCGTGTGGAGTCAATCTTCAGCATGGCCGCGATCGTGCAACGTCTGGCGCCCACCGCGCGGATCGGTGTGGCGCACGGGCAGATGGAAGAGAAAGAGCTCGAAAGGGTCATGCTCAAGTTCATGCAGGCCGAGTACGACGTCCTGGTGGCCACGGCGCTGATTGAAAACGGCCTCGACATCCCCCGCGCTAACACCATCATTGTCAATCACGCGGAGCGCTTTGGCTTAGCCGATCTTTACCAGCTTCGCGGCCGGGTGGGGCGGTCGAACCGCCGCGCCTATGCTTACTTCCTCGTGGCCGCCGAGGAAACATTGACCCCCACGGCTCGTCGGCGGCTGGCGGCGCTGAAAGAGTTCTCGGAGCTCGGCGCCGGCTTTCGCCTCGCGGCCTTGGACCTCGAATTGCGCGGCGCGGGCAACCTCTTGGGCGCCGAACAGCACGGACACTTGAATGCCATCGGCATCGACCTCTACCTGAAGATGCTCGAACAAACCGTCGAAGAACTGAAAGGCGCCCCACAGAAGATTGAGGTCCGCACCACACTTAACCTGGGACTCGATATCAAAATTCCCGACAGCTACGTCGCTGACGAGAGCCAGCGTCTGCGTCTGTATAAGCGGATTTCCAGCCTGGCCACGCCCGAAGCGCGTGCAGAACTCGAAGCCGAACTCGCCGACCGTTATGGGCCCATTCCTCCCTCCGTTTCAAACCTCCTCTCGTATGGGCTTCTGAAATCCGCCGCCGAGCAACTTCTAGTGCAATCCATTGAAAGAAAGGCGGAAGATATTTGGATGCGGTTTCATGAGCAAACTCCCCTGGAGCCCAGAAGAATCACCACATTCGTGCGACGACGCCGGGAAGCGAGCCTTCGACCCGACGGCGTCCTGCGTTTCAGGTTGCGCAACCTCGGGGAGAATACTTTGCAGGAAATCCAAAAAGTCTTGCAGGAATTGCAAGCCTAGCATTAAGATGACTAAGGCTCGATAGAGTCGAGTGTTTGGGGGAAAGAACTGCGGCACGCGCATCGATATCGAAGATTAAAGGGACTTAAGGCACCACCCCCTGCCCCCTCCTCAGGTGAGGAGGGGAGTCCCTCTTTCGCGAGGGGTTAAAGGAAATGAGCAGACGAAGATGGACTGTACTGGCAGGCGTGGCGCTGGCAACGGGCGTTGCTTGCCTGACCTTGCAGGGCGCAAAAATAGTGGAGCGCATCATTGCGCGCGTCAACAGTGAGATCATCACCCAACGGGCGTACGAACAGGAGCAAGAGAAACTCCACCAGCAACTCGCCCAGGAATACTCGGGCGCCGAGCTCGAGGCCCAATTCAAAGAACAAAGCAAGAACCTTTTACGCGACCTGATCGACCAATCCCTCATGGTCCAGAAGGCCAAAGACGATGATATCAACGTCGAGACGGACGTGGTCAAGCAGCTCGACGACATTCGCAAGAAGAACAACTTGGCAACCCTGGAGGAACTGGAGACAGATGTCGAGAAGCAAGGATCGAATTACGAGGACTTTAAGGACCAGATGCGCCGCAACCTGTTGATGCGCGAAGTCATCGGTCGCGAGGTAGGCTCCCGGATTCTGTTGTCGCGCGACGACGCGAGGAAATTCTACGAAGCCCACAAGAAGGAATTTGAATCTCCTGGCATGGTGCGCCTCGGACAGATTCTCGTCTCCACTGAAAAACGAAAACCGGAAGAAGCCGAGAAGAGAGCAAACGACGCCCTCGCCGAATTGAAGGCGGGACAACGTTTTGCGGAGATTGCGAAAAAGTACTCCGCCGGGCCAGGCGCTGAGCAAGGTGGCGACGTGGGATTCATGAAGGAAGCATCGCTAGCGCCGGATATCGCTGCCGTGGTCGCCAAGCTCGACCGCAATGAATTTAGCAACCCTATCCAGACAAAATACGGGTATATCATTCTCAAGGTCCTGGAACGATACAGCCCCGGTATTCCCAAATTTGAAGAAGTCGAACAACGCGTCAACGAAGTCCTTTACGACCAGAAAATGCAGCCGGATTTGCGGCAATACCTGGAACGGCTCCGCAAAGAAAGCTATATCTACAAGGCCCCCGGATACGTTGACACGGGCGAAGAACGACCGAGCGAAACCCAACTGGCAAATAAAAGGCAATGAAGGAGCGCTTCGTAACCGACCTCAGCCCGGACGCCCAGATTCGAACCACCTTCCTAGTTCAAGCCCGCGAACGGAAAATCGCCCGCACGGGAAGCGCCTACCTTGACTTGGAGCTGCGCGACGCGAGCGGGGTGGTGCGCGCCAAACTGTGGGACTGTGATCGGCATGCGCTGGATTTCGAGGTTGAGGATATCGTGGCTGTGGACGGGGTTGTCGAGGACTACCAGGGGACACTGCAGATTCGGGTGCGCAAGATTTCCAGGTGCTCTCCCGACGAGGTGGACCTTTTCGACTACCTTCCGCATTCACGCCGAGACCCTGAGGAAATGTACGCCACACTGGTAGACCGCCTGCGCCGGGTGCCCGAGGGACCTTTGCGAATGCTATTACTTACCATCGTGGAAGACCCCTCGATCGCAGAGAAGTACAAGAGGGCCCCCGCTGCGATGAGTTATCACCATGCTTTTCTGGGTGGCCTGCTCGAGCATGTCTTGTCGCTGGTACAACTCGGCGACCAGGTTTGCGACCACTACGAGTTCCTGCGCCGCGACCTGCTGCTGGCCGGGCTGGTGCTGCATGACGTTGGAAAAATTGAGGAGCTGAGTTTCTCTCGTGGCTTCCGGTATTCCACACGGGGACAGTTGCTGGGCCACATTTCGATAGGCCTCGAAATGGTGCAGGAGAAAATGCGTCAGATTCCCGACTTCCCTGCGGAGTTAAAGGGCCAGATCGAGCACATTATCCTTTCCCACCACGGTAAAATGGAGTTCGGGTCGCCGAAGGAGCCTGTGTTTCCTGAAGCTCTCGTCGTCCACTTCCTCGACGAGATGGATTCCAAACTGGAAGCGATGCGCGCCCAGTATGCGACTGACCAGGACTGTCCCGGCGATTGGACAGCCCGCAACCCGGCGCTGCGAAGGGAACTTTTGAAGATCGAGAGAGGCTCGCCCGCCTCCTCAAATGGTCCCCATCCGGAAAAACCGTGAGCAACCTGGCGTCACCATCTGACATCCTCAGAATCCTTCCTCATCGTTACCCTTTTTTGTTCGTCGATCAAGTAACTGAATTCATTCCGGGCCAGCGAATCGCGGCCACCAAACGCTTTTCGGTGGACGACGCGGCCACGCGCGGTTACCTTCCGGCTTCCCCGATCATTTCGGTCGGGATACTGTTGGAATTGGTCACCCAGCTTGGAGCAATCTTGGTCATGGAGCGACCCGAGATGGCCGGGAAAGTGGCCGTGATTGTGCAAATTCCCTCGGCACAACTTATGAAGCCGGTTGCGCCCGGCGATACCCTCCGTGTGGAGGCCGAGGTGATAAAAATCGGGGAGCGTCTTGGCGAACTCCACGGAGCCGTCTACCACGCAACGGAACTCGTGGCCGAGGGGAGAGTGCGGTTCGCAATTGCCGACGCAGCACAGATTGATTTTAGATTTTAGATTTTAGATTTTGGTTTGTGGATTCTGCCTGAAGCCTGAACCCTGATCGTCTGGGATTTTAGGTTTTAGGTTTTAGGTTTTAGATTTCAAATTTCAGATTTTAGATTCTAGATTTTGCCTGAGTCCTGAATCCTGATTGGTTATTGCCTGAATCCTGAATTCTGACTCCTGAATCCTGAGCTTCATGCTATTCGAAGAACTGCGAATTCGTGATGTAG
>JBAVYG010000426.1:0-5829 GCA_049698675.1 Terriglobia bacterium | reverse complement strand
AGAGGCGGCTTTACGCCGCCATTTGGTGAGGTAAACTCGCCGCTACAACTTCACCAAGGAGGAATCATTCATGGCTAAGAGTACTGGTTCTGGCTCGGTAAGCCGTAGAAGTTTTCTTGCCACCACGGGCAGCATGCTCGCGGCGACCCCGCTCGTTGGCACACGGGCCTCAAAGGCAGTGGAAGCGCCGGAGGCTTTTCCGGCCGCTCCCGCCGCCGAAAAGGCAGTTCGCAAGATTCCAATCGGCGTCTTCGATCCTGTTTACGACAACCTATCCATCGACGAGATGCTCGAGAAGATCAGTGCCCTGGGGATTGAAGCAGTCGAGATCGGCACGGGCGGATATCCGGGCGCCAAGCATTGCCCCGTCGCCGATCTCCTGGCGGACCCTGCCAAGGCCAAAGCCTGGAAAAAGAAATTCGAGGACCGCAACATTCTCGTGGCCACACTGAGTTGCCACGGAAATCCTGTTCATCCCAACCCCGAGATCGCCAAGCAGTACGACGACACGTTCCGCCGCACCATCCTGCTGGCGGAACGATTGGAAGTTCCAGTGATCGTCGGCTTTTCGGGCTGCCCTGGCGATTCACCGACAGCGAAACATCCCAACTGGGTCACCTACCGGTGGCCACCCGACTATGAGGAAGTCGTCACCTGGCAGTGGGAGAAGGTAGTAATCCCTTACTGGCGGGAAGCGGTGAAATTTGCGCGCCAGCACGGCGCCAAGCGGATCGCGCTCGAGATGCATCCGGGCTTTGTGGTTTACAACCCGCTCACGCTGCTGAAGCTGCGCGAGGCGGTGGGAGAGGAAATCGGAGCGAATTGCGATCTTAGCCACCTCTTCTGGCAGGGCTGCGACCCGGTTGAGGTCATCCACTTTCTTGGCAAACAAGGCGCTATCTACCACGCCCACATGAAGGACACGGTGATCTTCAAGGATACTGCCGCCAAGACCGGCGTCCTCAATTTCTCCGCCGACCCGGCCAAATTCGCGCAAGGTTCGGTCGTCTTCCGCGCGGTTGGATATGGTCATGGCGCACAACTCTGGAAGGATGTCGTAAAAGCTTACATGGACATCGGCTTCCAGGGCATCATGAGCATCGAAAACGAGGACCCCATACTGCCGGGCGAGGTTGGAGTCGAGCGCGCAGCCTTTGTGCTCAAAAACGTTCGCGCCGAACTGCTGCAAGGAAAGTGACAGGGAGTAGAAGAAAGGCAGAGGTCGGAAATCAGGATCGGCGAGTGTTCTCTTTTTTGCGCCAGAAGTCTGAGCGTTGTGGAGCTGCTCAAAGAGGAGGCTAGTCTGCACGGCGAAATCGACCGTCCGAGTCGACAAAGGGCGGGTTTCCCATTTTTCCCTCGCACGTTATTTTTCTTGAGATGTTCTATCTCCGCAGCACATTATCACCATTATTTTCAAGGGATTGGAAGGATTCAAACACATATATGTATTAACACATATGTGTATCATTTTGACACACTCGGCGGCCCGACCCCTTCATGATAGGCTCCACTTCTAGAGAATCTGCGCTGCCCGCTGCGGCTCGATGCAAGATGCCGGGCAGTTTCGGCAGGACGGGCATTCTGCTGATCGCGCGGTCGCAGCGCTTCGCTCTACGCCAGCCGGCGCAGAATCACCCCTCCGGTGTCGCAGCTCAGCACGATTGACGGTGCGGACCAGAGCGACCGCATGAATCACCGGCTCGGTCCCCAGGTTCCGAAGAAAGGCCTTGAATACTGTAAATATATACAGTATTATTTGATCGATGGACCGTACGCCGCGACTTACAGCCAGGCAAAGGCAAGTGCTCGCGTTCTTTAAAGACCGCCAGCGGCAAACTGGGATTGTTCCTACGCTCCGAGAAGCGGCGGACCACTTTAGGATCAAAAGCCCCAACGCTGTGCGACAACATCTTTGCCTGATCGAAAAAAAAGGGTTCGTGCACCGCGTTCCTGGCCGCGCTCGCGCCTTGGAATTTGTGCGGCCTGACGGTCGGAGCGATCCAGATTCGGTCCGTGTCCCGTTGTTAGGTAACATCCCCGCCGGAAACCCCGTTATCGCTCATCAGGATGCCGAGGCCCTACTCGACCTGCCGACACATCTTTTTCCTGGAAGCCAGCTTTTCGCTCTCCATGTGCATGGGACGAGCATGCAAGGTGCGGGCATTCTCGACGGGGACATTGCAGTTCTCGACGCGGGGCGTGAGTTAAAAGAGGGAGCGATTGCAGCGGTGCTAATTGAGGATGAAGCAACACTCAAAAGGGTGTATCATACGCGCGAAGGACTAGTCTTGAAGGCTGAGAATCAAGCATTTCTCGACATTAAGATTGCCGCGAGCGAAGCTCAGCGAGTACGAGTTCTCGGCGTGTTGGTTGGCATCATGAGGAAGGTCTGACCCATGCCCGCAACAGAAGCCTCCACGAAGTTAAGCCGGCTGAAGAAATATTCCCGGGCGTTGGGGTGTCCCGATCTCATCCTGTTGGGTGCAGAGCCGGACGCCTCTCAGTTGGAGTACCTCGACCTACTGCCCAAGCCCGGTGCCCCTCTGCTGCCAGACGCGGTGGCAGAGTTTCAAGGGCGACCGCTTCTGTATCTGGTCGATGATGTTGATGAAGCTGGTAACTCACGTCTGCAACCAGTTCAGGTTCGAGACTTGCAAACGCTACTCGCCAACCGCAGCGAACACGCGTGCCTGGGCGTGGTCAGGGTGGGTTCACTGGAGGTCTACCCCATTAACATTGATCGCGCGGCTATCGAGAAGGCCAATTTCCGCACGATCAAGATTGCGGATCCGGATGCCCCGACCTTCTTTCAAAGCCTCGTGACAGGCACTTTTGATCTTGAAGGGCGTCCCCGTCAGGCAGACTATGTTTTCGAGACCATTCACAAACTGCTGAGGGCGGCTTCCGAAGCTCTCGCTGGAACCGACAGTAGCCCTGGGCCGATGCGCGGCTTGGATGTACTTTCCACGGCAGGCCGCGCACTATTCTTCCGCTTCCTGATGGACCGCGGCATTGTGACGGAGTCTGAACTTGCAGACATTTGTCCTGGTGCTGGCGGACTCCGCGACTGCTTTTCTGACGCGGAGAAGGCCGCCGCGACCTCTTGCTGGCTCGACGAAACGTTCAACGGCGATTTGCTGCCACTCATTTCGAGCCTATCTATGGAGGCTAATGGAAAGGAGCGCCTCCGCGCCTACCAGCACTTCTACCGAGGCGCGGGGGCGGAGACACAGCAGCGCCTCTTCGGACACTTGCAGGCGATCCTTCGGGGGTGGGAGCAAGTCAGTGACTCTCAATTCCAGATGTCCTTCGAAGTTGATTGGGATGACTTTAACTTTGCTCACATCCCCATTGGCGTACTGAGCCAGGTCTATGAAACCTTCAGCCGCCAGTGGGATGAGGAGCATTCTGACGTAACCAGTGTCTATTACACGCCGAGACACATTGCCAAGCTGCTCGTGGATGAAGCGTTCGCCGGTCTCGAGAACGCAGCGGAAGCCGTGATCCTGGACCCCGCATGTGGCGCGGGCGTATTCCTGGTTCTTGCCTTCCGCCAGTTGGTACGCAAATACTGGGAAAAGAATGGCAGTCGGCCGGATACACGGGCAATCCAGAGAATTCTCTACAAGCAGCTGCGTGGTTTTGAGGTCAGCGAATCTGCGCTGCGGTTGTCCGCGCTTGCGCTCTATATCTCTGCAATAGAGGTCAACGGCACTCAACGGCCTCCACGAAGCCTCAAGTTTCCGCGCCCGCTGCGAAACGAAGTGTTGTTCAATTTCGGTCAGCACGAAAAAGACAAGAAGCCCGGCTTCGTTTTGGGCAGTCTTGGTCCGAATGTGCCCGCGTCATTCAACGGTTCCTTTGATATAGTGGTGACAAACCCGCCCTGGACCCGGTTACGATCCAAAGCTGAAGATACCAAGGAGAAGGCTGAGGACAAGAAACGAATCGGTGAAATGAATGAGGCGTTTACGGCCCTTACGCGCAGTGCCCTCACCGCGCGCGGACTCGAATCAATCGCCAAACGCTACGACAATCCGGATAACAATCCCGATCTGCCGTTTCTGTGGCGGGCTACGGAATGGGCGAAGCCAAACGGCGTCATCGCAATGGCATTACCAGGCCGCATCATCTTGAGGCAGGATGGAATGGGCAAACGTGCGCGCGACGCTATGATGCGCGGACTAGCTGTAACTGGAATCCTGAACGGATCGGATCTAGAAAAGACTCCGGTATGGCCTAACATGGATTTGCCGTTCCTTTTGCTTTTCGCCCGTAACTCCGTTCCGGAACCAGATCATCACTTCCATTTCGCCACCCCAATTCGTGAAAACCGCCTTACCAGTCGCGGGCGGTTCCGATTGGATTATCAGGCCGCAGAAACCATCGCGGCGGAGGCAGTCGTTGAGAAACCATGGTTGCTAAAGGCGCTGGCTGTGGGCACACAGCTAGACTTCGAGGTGGTCGAGAAGATTCAGCAGAAAGCACCCACAAAGCTCGGTGAGTTTTGGCGTCCTCCCAGGCTAGATTCGGGGGTTGGCTACAAAATCGCCCCGGGCCTCAAGCAGGGTTCGGCGAACGACCTTTTGGACTTACTCGATTTTGAAAAGCCTCCAGCGGGATTCCACATTGATCTTGAGTCGCTCAAAAAATGGCGAGAGCGAAATCATCGCAAAGAAGTACACTCAACCGGAAATATCAGCCTGTATAGGGCACCCTTGCTAATCATTCCTCAAGCGCCGGGCGAAGGGCGCGAAAACCCCAAGTCGTTTCGAAGCCCTAAAACCGGAATCTGCTTCTCCCAAAGCTACTATGGTTATTCCTCGAGTGAACACCCAGAAGGCGAATTGCTGAACAGCATGCTGTACTTACTAACGCATAGCTTACTATTTCAGCATTTCTGCTTAGTGCATAGTTCGCGAATTGGCGCAAGCTACCGCACATTCATCAAAGAGGACCTTGACGCCTTCCCGTTTCTCGATCCGACCCAACTGACCGCCGCCAATAAGCGTCGCATAGTTGGGCTCGCCGAGGCGCTGGAGATGCGTGCCACAAAGCCCTGGCAGGAGATCGACGACTTTATCTTTGGTCTATATGGTCTCGATGAAGACGACGCGCGGGTCGTGCGCGATACCGTTGCTTTCTGCGGTCCTTATCGTTCGGTGCGAGAGCCTGCAGAACAGCCTGCGGAGCCGGGAGATATGGACGTGTTCCGCGCTTACCTGGAAGATATGCTTCAACCACTGTTTCAGGTGGCGACCCAAAGATGTATCGTCACCGTGCTAAGCAGCGTGCTCGGAACCGGCGAGTGGATTCCGTCATGGCGGTTCGTATCCATAACACTCGCTGGTGATAAATTACCCGACGTCTCAAAGTCTCTTAATAAGTTGATGGGCGAAGCTAACAAGACTGGCGCCAGCCGAATCGTGCTTCGTGTGCCAAACGGGGGGCTCGTCATCGGAATCCTAAACCAGCGCCGTTTTTGGACCCGCAGCCGCGCGCGACTATGCAGCCTGCATATTGAGCAGCATCACTTGGACGCTTTCCCCATTCCAGCACCATGAATGTCCCAGGATTCTTTACCGCTCTTCCAGAGTATCGGTTACCTCACCCGCAGGTACCGGTTCGAGTCATTCTGACGACCCATCTGGCGTTGGTGACCGCATTTGAGTTACTGCGCGCGAACCCCCCTGCCGGTTTTTTCCTCTCCACTGCCAAAGAGGATGACATCACGCGCCAGCTTCATTCCATCCTGGAGGATAGACTCCTCGACACAAAAGAGGTGAAGGGGTTTGACAGGCGGCGCATCAAGAATGTGGTGCGTGC
>JBAVYG010000425.1:0-2097 GCA_049698675.1 Terriglobia bacterium | reverse complement strand
TCGTAAAGGGCTCGTGCGGCTTCTGCGCGCTGACACGTGAAACCAAGATTGAACTGAAAAGAAAGAGCGCCGCGCCCCCAATGATAATCCGCTGCACGACGCGCTTCGGAGGAAAGGACAGGACGCTGAAGAATGCGTGTGACCGCGCAAGCGCTTTTGTGGAGTTCATGGCTAGACCGCGTGTCGACTCATCCGCCGGAAGTTCACTGGACACCCTCCTCCTGGTTTATTCGCTTGATCAATGCCTGTTGCGGTCCTGAGTCGCCCCAACCTTTTCTGCCGATAGTGCCCATGCCAACTATGTCGTAATTCCGTTTGCCGCTCACCTTGATCCGAACAAAATGAATGCTTCCCATCTTCACCATTTCCTCCATTTTAGAAATGTCGGAAATGGAAATGTCAAAGGATTCCTTTCCCTTCTCATCGCGAAACTGAAGCACGCCGTTTCCAATGGTCAACCAGCCGTCGGTCAAACTCGCAATACCGTGCATGTAGGTGACATGTAGTCGAGTCGGATTAGAGTTGGTAATTGCCGTCGCAGCGGGCGCGGTGGCCACAGGTTCCGTGGCAGGAGGCGTGAGAGCCTGCAGCGTTCCGTTCACGATGACGGTTTCACCTGGCATCATTTCCACACTCTGCTCAAAATCTTTGTAGCCTTTAAGGGAGACTCGCACCTGGTGTTTCCCCTGAGCAACCTTGGACAGCTTCAAGCGGCCAGCCCCGCTGGTCGCACCGACCGGCTCGTCGTCGATGTAGACATCCGCGCCGCCCGGCGTCGCCTCGATTATGAGGACGGTCGCGTTAGCATCTGATGTTGCCGTTCTACTGGAATCCGAACCCGGAGTTATCGGCGCCAGCTCTCGAAGGGTTTTTACGAGGGCGTCGGTGGCTCCAGCATCTCGCAGCTCGGCTTCTGTTCCGGCCGTCATCTCAAAAGCGATGCCGCGCTCGCGTGCCACCGCCTCGACGCGGTCGGCTGGCACGCCGCCTTTCATCAAGTCGATGACTTCTTGCTTCTCCAGAGGTTTCTGCGACTTCTGCGCACCCACCCACAAGGCGGGGCAAATCACCCCCACGATGCATGCAATGGCGATAACGCGTGGTGTTTTGAGAGTCAGCACGATTGTATCCTTACCCTTTCTCAGGGAACCGGCTCTAACTGAGACCTTCGACACCTACCGTTTCTCTCTGTCAAGTCTTAGCTCGGATTTCGCTTTCATTTTCCCGTCGACCACTAATCTACGCCCGACCGGCTCTGAATGCAAGGTCCAGTCCCAAACCCGACTCCCAGTGCATTCAACTGGGGTCAGGCGTATGTTCGCGGGTCGGGCTCGAGGTCCATAATGGAAATTCCCGCTTATAAGCCTGCCATCAGAAGCAGCTTGGCGTTAGGGTGCGTGCTGATAACGGGCCTGGCGGGCTTCACAGGCTGCGGAAGAACCCGTTTGGCCTGTCATTCCGAGGAGTCCGCCATTCTTATTGGCGGACGACGAGGAATCTCGCACTGCGTTGAAAATACTCAGAGCGAGATTCCTCTCCCGCAGGGCGGGATCGGAATGACAACATTCACAGAGGTCTTTCAGCATCCTGCTAGCCTCTGCTCCTCACCCACCTACCCACTACCCGTATGTGGTAGGTAGCAGGTGGTATGTGGAGCGGTTCCCAACCTACCGGCTACGGCATACCATCTACCTCCTTTGTTTTCATTAACATTACGGCCTCGATGGGCTAAGTACATTTGTTTTCATAGATATTCCCGCTTCTCCCCTAGTTTTCCACAGCGGCCCTTTTTTTTCAATGACATTCCCGCATTGCTCGTTCAGTTTTAAGTCTTCCACCGCTTTCACACTCTGTGGGGTCTCGGACACAATGTCGCCAACGAGGACCTCCTCCATGTTCTCCATCCTCGCGCCATCGTCGTGACCAGTGGGAGTGATCGGGAGGTCGGTAGCTTCCTTCCGCACCCTGAGCAGTATCCTCACTTTCCGGTCAATGGAGCGATCCAGGGCGGCTTCCTGGCGCAGCATCATCCTCCACGTCTCCCCCTCCGGAGCAAGGCAGGCGTCCCGTTCTATTGCCACTCTCTCCTCGTTCGCC
>JBAVYG010000424.1:0-2916 GCA_049698675.1 Terriglobia bacterium | reverse complement strand
CTCCAGTCCCGCCCTCGTGCTCTCCGATCAGGGCGTGCGGAAGGTTGAGACTGCATTTATTGAGCTCGATTCCTGCCGCCAGCAGACCCAGGTTATGGGGCAGCAGGTCTCCAACTGCGAGCAGCAGTCGAAGCTCAACTCCGCCATCAGTGACCAACAATCCGGCTCGATCGCCAAGCTCAACGCGGCCCTGGCGGACAAGGACCAGATCCTGGCCCAGAGCGAGGTGGCGCATCGGGCGGAACTGAAAGCCGTCCGCGGCACATGGCGATCGCACTTTTTCCGAGCCGTCGAATACTTTGCCGGCGGATTCATCGCGGGGGTGCTTGTCCGATGAACCCCATAGACATCCAACGCGTCGCGCTCTGGTGGGGCCCCGGCATTCTGGTCCTCATCATTTTCGGCTACGGTTTTCTCCGTTTGGCGCACTACTGGATTGAGAAGTCCATGGAAGTGAAGCGCCAGCAGTTGGACGGCGCCTACGCCTTGGTGCGGCATTACATCGAGCAGTTCCTGGGCGCTCAGAGCGGGCAGGCCGACGCGCTATCGCGCCTCGCCAATTCGGTCGAGCATCGCGAGTCCCAGGAGAGCTTCGAGCACCAGGAAATCCTTATCGCCCTGAAAGCTCTGCATCGCGATATGAACAACCTGCGCTGCCGCAGCGGTGAGGATTTCTGCGCGCTTCGCGCCTCGTCGGGATTCTCGGGGCGATGCGACTCCTCTTCCGACTTAAGGCACCTGCTGGATTCCCGCGCCCCGGTGTTCAGCTCATTGTGCCGGCCACCGGAGGCGGCGGCGCCCGATGCGGCAGGAGTGAAATCGGAAAGAGAGCACTTTCCAGACCAGAGCGCGGCGGCTTCCGAAGGCGCTGCCACCCACAAAACGCCCAGGCCTGATTCCAGTATAGATAATATGTTCTGAGGAGTTAATCAATTATGGCCGCAACTGTTCGTCATAAGGAAGTCATCCGCGGCAAGATCCTCTACTACCTGGGTCTCATCTATCCCCAAGCGGCCACCTTGCCGCTTCTTCAGGGTGAACTGGACATCTTTGGCTATCCCGTGCCCTTGGAGGAATTGAATTTCCACATCGCCTACCTGGCCGAGAAAGGCCTGGTGGCCGTGGAGCGCGTTCGCGGGCCCCGCTCCCGGCGTGAGATTCCACTGGTGAAGATCACGGCCCAGGGTATCGACTATTTCGACGGCCGCCTTCCGGCCGATGAAGGCATCTACGTGGAGCCCCGGCAATGAAAAAGCGCCCGTCTAGCCAAAACGCTCCGGGCGGCGGGACGGCGGCGCAAAGCCCCCCGAAGTCGGACGCCGTCCTCTCCGCAACGACGCAGCAGCCTGCAGAAGGGTCTGCCGGTACGGAAAAGACCCAAGCTGCAAGCGCCAGGAAGTATGAAAGCGATGTCGGAAAGCTCGATCCGGAGCGCCAAAAATTGGTTGACCGGATGCTTGTTGAGGGCGCCACCTTCGAGGACGTGGTGGAGGCAGTCAATGAGCAGGAAGGGGATGGCATCACTCTGAACGCCGTCCAGAACTACTTCCAAGGCAGCCTGGAAATACAAAAAAAGCGGGTTTGCCGCCTGATCGAAAACGCTGAAACGCTCCTGGCCAGTGTGGACAAAAACCCCAAGTCCGCTGAAGCCCGGCTTGCCAGGGCCACCTTCCTCACCGGCTACTCTCGAGTGCGTCGAAATGCTTCGCTGATCACCCCCAAGGATGCGGAGCGCTCCCGCCTGGAGCGCGAGAATCTGGCACTCAAGCACCAGATCCTCATCATCCAGAGGAAAAAGGCCACGCAGGACCTGGACTATTCCCGCGCCCGGACGCGCTTGATCTTGCTGACGCAAGGAAAGCTCCAGGAAGAGATTCTGAAGCTGCAGCGGGAGGTCAAGGCGCACCGTCCCGGCGAGCCGATGGGACCCGAGATGCTGCAAAGGATCCAGCAACTCTATGGGCTTGCTTGTCAACCACTCCTTTATGAGGAAAGTGCCGATGCCTCTACGAAGCCGTAACAACCCGGGGCCTGCCCTCCGACCTGTCGCGAGCGCCCAGAAAACTGCGCGGGCCTCCGAACCTTGCCCCAGGGAAGAGCTTCTTGCGGCATCTGAAATCCCGGATGTCCAATCGCCCATGACGGTTCAGGAATCCAGCAGCGAACCACTCAAACCAGGCGGATGTCATTCCGAGCGCAGCGAGGAATCTCGCTCTGCACCGAGGTGGGACGGAGATCCAGGCGGACCAAGGGGTCTTGATGGAAGAAAGAATCAGAGCGAGATTCCTCTCCCGCGACTGCGGGATCGGAATGACAGTGGAGCGACAACTCTAGAACCCATCCTTGAGCCTTTGGGTCCTGCTTTGCAATTACTTCCCTACCAGCGCCGGTGGGTTGAGGATCATTCAGCGCTCAAGATCGTGGTGAAAGCTCGCCAGATCGGCTATTCCTTTGCCGCTTCCATACGCGCCCTCCTGGAATGCCTGAAAAGAAGGACCACCTGGATTTTCCTTTCCAAGGGCGAGCGGCAGTCGCGTCTGCTGATGGAAAAGGTCCAGGAACACGTTCAGTCCTGCGGGATTCTGGCTCGGGCCTGCGAGTCCACCTTCTTCGAAGGCACGCTGATCAAGCAATTGGAAGTCCGGTTCGCCAACGGATCCGTCATCTACGGACTTCCCGCCAATCCCGACACTGCCCGCGGCTACTCCGGCAACGTCACACTAGACGAATTCGCTTTCCACTCCGATGCCGACAAAATCTACTCGGCACTCTTTCCCACCATCACGCGCGGCTTTTGCCTCGAGGTCATCTCGACGCCCAACGGACAGCAGGGAAAGTTCTATGAGATTGCGAAGGCGGCAGGGCTGGTAGAACAAGTCGAAGAGTCGAGGAGTCGAGAAGTCGAGAAGTTGAAAC
>JBAVYG010000423.1:0-4620 GCA_049698675.1 Terriglobia bacterium | reverse complement strand
AGTCAGAAGACAGAAGTCAGAACACAGACGTCAGTAGACACGAGAAGCCGTGCGCCATTTCAGACATCAGAACCACCCCTGCCCTCTCCTTGCCAAGTAAGGGAGGCAGCCCACCAACTCCCCTCCTCTCCGAGGAGGGGGAAGGGGGTGGTGAGAAGGGCTGCGGATTCTGACTTCTGACTTCTGACTCCTAGCTGAGTGCTGACGGCTGATAGCTGAGTGCTGAACTGTGATTGGCCCGCTCACAACTCTAATCGCGTACCTACTGGGTTCGATTCCGTTCGGCTACATCATCGTTCACTGGCAGCGCGGAATCGACATTCGCGCGACGGGTAGCGGCTCTATCGGCGCCACCAACGTCATGCGGAACCTCGGAATCACGGGGTTTGTCGCCACCTTCATCCTTGACGCCGGAAAAGGACTGCTTGCTGTCCTGCTTGCTTCGAAGATGACCTCGGAAAATCCCACATGGGTGGCGGCAGCAGCATTCGCTGCGGTGTGCGGCCACTGTTTCCCGGTCTGGTTGAAATTTCGCGGTGGCAAAGGCGTGGCAACCGGAGTCGGCGTATTCATTGCCCTCGCCCCTTGGCAGGTTGTCCTCGTGCTAGTGATCTTCGCGGTCGTGGTTGCGATCTGGCGCTACATTTCGCTCGCCTCAATTGTCGCCACCGCGGCTTTCCCCATCTTGGTCCATCTTATGAAGAATCCACCGATCCAGGTGGTTCTTGGCGCCGCAGGGGCAGCGGTAATCATCATTGCGCGCCACCATGCGAACATCGCCCGGCTGCTCAAGGGGACGGAGAACAAGCTGGGACGGAAGAAAGCAGTACGCAGTGGGCAATAAGCAGAAGGCAGCGGGATCTAAATAGTAGGAAGGCTGAGAGCTGACGGCTGAAAGCTGATAGCTTTACTATGAAGAGAATTGCTGTCATCGGCGCTGGGAATTGGGGCACGGCACTGGCGGCCACGCTCGCCAAGACCGGCCATGCGACCGCGTTGTGGGCCTATGAGCCAGAGGTCGTCGAGAGCATTCGCGCCCAGCATGAGAATGCGCTTTTCATGCCTGGGGTGAAGCTTCCGCAGAGTATCGCGGCTACGAACGACATGGGCGAGGCGCTCGAGCGGGCGGAAGTCGTTTTGACGGTGATGCCCTCGCATGTGTGCTACCCCCTGTACGAAAGCATGCTCAATCATCTCCGGCCGGAGATGCTCTTTGTGAGCGCCACCAAGGGCATCGACGCGGACCGCCTGATGCGCATGAGCGAGCTTATACAAAGTGTAGTCGGGCGGCGGTTTGCCCCGCGACTCTGCGTACTCTCCGGCCCCAGCTTTGCCAAAGAGGTTGTGAGAGGTGATCCCACGGCGCTGGTCGTGGCTTCCCAGGACCGCGAAGTGGCTCAGTGGGTACAGAAAGAGTTCTCGTCACGGACGCTAAGGATCTATACCTCGACCGATGTGGTTGGGGTGGAAATCGGCGGGGCGGTCAAGAACATCATCGCCATCGCTGCCGGTGTCATCGCTGGCCTAGGGCTTGGACACAACCCTACTGCGGCGCTCATTACCCGCGGGCTCGCGGAGATATCGCGTCTCGCCTGCGCCTGCGGCGCCAAGCGCGAGACGCTTGCAGGACTCGCTGGTATGGGAGACCTCGTCCTTACCTGCACGGGTGACCTCAGCCGAAACCGCACGGTAGGAGTTGAGTTGGGCAGAGGGCGCAAGCTTCCGGAGATTATCGGCTCCATGCGCATGGTGGCGGAAGGCGTCAAGACAACTTATGCCACGGTGGCCCTGGCAGAACGGTACGGGGTCGAAATGCCGATCACCACGCAGGTCCACCGAATCCTCGCAGGCCAAGTCACTCCCCGTGAAGCCATCCGCAAGCTTATGGAGCGGACACTGAAGGACGAATAGCATGGGGCGCGGATTCGTTCTTGGACTTCGACGGGCGCTCACTCGGAACGAATAGCCACGCGCACAGTTTCCGGCTGCAGTCTCAGTTTGCTGCGGCGGAGCTTGCCGGCGTGCAGAACTGGTCGAAGGCGTGGGTGAGATCCTCAGCGATTTCTTCCGCCATGCGACCAGGGGAAGTCAAGCATACCCACTAACCGTCTGCCACGCTGTTTGAGGGTTCTGTTACAATTCCGGAGTGTACTCTGGGAGGAAAGCCATGTCTGTGCTCAAGGCTGGGAAACCAGCCCCTCAGTTCTGCTTGCTCGCCCTTGACGGCAAGAAGTACGCGTTGCAGGAGGGGCTGAAGCATGGTCCTGTCCTTGCCGCCTTCTTCAAAGTAGCTTGCCCCATCTGCCAGTACACTTTCCCTTTTCTGGAGAGGCTTTACCAACAACTGCGCACCAGCGGAGTGCAAATCTGGGGAATCTCGCAGGACGACGTCAGGGACAGCGGGCGCTTCGCTGGAGAGTACTCGGTGACTTTCCCCATCCTCATTGATGATTATCCTTACAAACTCTCGCGGGAATACGGACTCGAAGAGGTGCCTTCGATATTCCTCATCGCGCCGGAAGGTCTTATCGCAATCGAAAGCGAGGGCTTCGTGAAGCGAGACCTTCTCGAAATTGAAGAGTCGCTCGCTCAAACGCTCTCCGCGTCACTAGGAGCGCTTTTCCAGCCCAGTGAGAAAGTCCCCGAATACAAGCCTGGTTGAGGGTCTAAGAACTAGGCTTGGGTCAAGCCTGGAAAAGTAAACCTCGTACGTGAGACTGACAACTGACAACTGACGACTACCTACCTTCCCATCTGCCGGGCTTTTTCAAGGATTGCCGGCCGCGCGCTCTCCATGATCTCGCGCCAGTCCTGGTAGCGCAGGGTGCGTTGTTCGAAGGCGCGCTTCTCGAGTGCAGTCAGGAAACGGGATTTAAACTCCTGGAAATAGGAGCCGTAAAGGTGATAGCTGTCGGCCAAGTGGCAGTAACGCCCCACTTTGACAGTTCTACCCGAAAGCTCTGAGACCCGGTTTGCCATCTTCAGTTGAAGTTGTACGAGGGCGAAGATGTTCATGAACGCCGCCTTGTAAGCGTCGTTGGAGCGGAAGCGCACGTTCATGCTGAGGAACGGCTGGCCATCTTCTTCGGTAATCCGGCACCAGATGCTTTGCAAACATGCGGGGTCATAGCAGTCATCGTCCTCCCAAACCTTCCAGGTCACTGCCTGCGCGCGCCGTGTGTAGGGGGTTTTCGCAAGCTTTACGCACAGGGTCTCAATCTGGTCGTAGGGTTGGAGGGTTGGGACCTGATAAGCAAAGAGCCGCTGGTGGTAGGTGTACTCCCAGCGAGTATCACCCGGGTCATGGGTGTCGCGCACCAGATGATCCTTGATGCCCTCGCAGACTTCCATCACGTATTCCTGCAGGTCTTCGGGCCCGCCGGGGAAGTCCTTGTGGATCATCGGCTCCTTGAGAGGATCGTGGATGGTGATGAGCATGGTGGCGTCTTTGCTGGGCGGGTCGCCAGGTTTGTCGTACTGGGTTTTGACGTCGCCTCCGCACTTGTAGAGCAACCGCAGCGATTCTTCCCAGGCGCGCGCGATGCAGTCCGCTTCGACGTGTAGAACCGGTATGCCGTTCATAAGCCCTCTGGAATTGCCGATTTTTGATTGTCGATTGCCGATTGACAGCAGAACAAAAGGCACCCGGAACATCCGCGAAGCTATCCAGCTTTACATTGAAAGCCTCGTCGAAGATGGCCTGCCGGTACCGAAGTCAAGGAGTCGAGAGTCGAGAGGTCGAGAGTCGAGGATCAAGGAATTTCGACTTCTCGACTAGCCCTTAACTTCCGCCAGGCTTTTGTCGAGCGCGGTGAGAGCCGCTTCGACGTCACTCCTGGTGATATTCAGCGGCGGCGACATGCGAATCACGTTTCCGTTGAGCCCGCCCTTGCCCACCAGCAAGCCGTTGACGCGCGCGCGTTCCATGACCAAGTTCGTGGCTTCTGTCGCCGGCGCCTTGGTCTGGCGGTCTTTCACCAATTCGATGCCTTGCATCAACCCCATGCCGCGCACATCGCCGATAATGGCGTGCTTCTCTTTCAGAGCTTCGAGACCCTGGCGGAAGTGATTGCCCACTTCCTGGGCATTATCCATCAGCCGCTCTTCCTCGATTAGGTCGATGGTGGCCTTGGCCGCAACGCAGGTGACGGGGTTGCCGCCGAAAGTTGAAACTGTGAGGCCCTTATAGGCGTCGGCGATTTCCGGGCGTGTGAGCGTCAAGCCGATGGGCACGCCGTTGGCCATGCTCTTTGCGGAGGTGATGATGTCCGGCTCCACTTCCCAGTGCTCGATGCCCCACCATTTCTTTCCGGTGCGGCCCCACGCCGTCTGAACTTCGTCGGCAATGAAAAGCCCGCCGTAATTGCGCACGATGTTGGCGACAATCTTGAAATAGCCCGGCGGCGGAACGATGAATCCGCCCAAACCCTGGATCGTTTCCGCGAGCATCCCGGCGATCGCGCCGCTGGTGGAAGTCTTGATGACCTCTTCGATGTCCTTGGCGCAGTGCAGATCGCAGCTTGGGTAAGTGAGCCGGTAAGGGCAGCGGTAGCAGTAAGGGCCCGGGGCCTGCACCACGCCATACGGTATGACGCCGGCTTTACGATAAGTGTACAGCCC
>JBAVYG010000422.1:0-5429 GCA_049698675.1 Terriglobia bacterium | reverse complement strand
TAGTCGAGCGGCCTATGGGATTCTTGGAATTTCGAAATCAAATGGAAGAGTCTGGCCGAACCCAGACCACGAGACTTTGAGCTTGTCAGCCGTATCTGCCACTTTGCTTGCCTACGCTTGGCGTTGCCTGAAGGCTATAACAGTCAAGGGCACAGTTTTCTGCGTTGCACTTTGGCTCACCCTTCCCAGGCCCACAGGGGCACAGGTCTCCGTGGCCGGAGTCCAACTCTGGGGACAGCCTGTCTTGGATGTCAGGCTAAGTTGTGACGCGCAACTGGCCATGAGTGACTTCCCCGGTGTCGTCTCTCAGGAGGTCGGCCAACCTCTCGATGCCTCGAAAATTGCCGCGAGTTTGAAAGGGCTATATGCTACTGGCCTGTTTAGCGAGCTGCGTGCGGAGGCTGAGCCTGGGCAGGGGGGCGTTCACTTGCTCTTCGTTGGGCGCGCCCAATACTTTGTCGGCGTCGTTCAAGTCGAGGGTGCCCCCAGTGCCTTGGAACCCAGAGTCCTGCTCACTTCCTCTCGCCTCCGGCTGGGACAGCCCGTTTCGGACGATGTTCTTGTCGCGGCCCAGAGGCATATCTCCGACACGCTCGCTTCGAACGGTTACTACCGGGCAATCCTCAAACACCGTCTCCTTCCTGACCCGGCCACACTGGAGGCCGAGGTGTTGTTCTCTGTTTTTCCTGGGAAGCCCGCGCGCTTAAGCAGCCTGGAATTCCGGGGGCACATCGGATTCCCTCCGGCGAAGCTCGCAAAAGTAGCCGGCTGGCACCCGGGAATCCAACTGACATCGGCGCGTGTCGAACGGGGCTTGCTCAAGCTCCACCAGTTTTTTGTATCGCACGATCGCCTCCAGGCAACCGCGAGCGTTCTGAAGCGCGAGTATGACACTAAACTCAACACCGAAAAGCTGCTGGTAGGAGTTGAAACCGGCCCCCTATTTCGGGTGCGCGTTGAGGGCGCCAAGATTTCCCGCTCCAAACTCAAAGAGCTTCTCCCCGTTTATCGAGACGGCGAAGTGGATGAGCCCACTCTTGCACACAGCGACGAGATTCTGGAAGACCATTTCCAGCAACGGGGTTTCTTTTCAGCTACCGTGAAGGGAGAACAAGCATTTCATGCTGAGTCCCAGACGCTGGACCTTACCTTCCGAGTGAATCGGGGCAACCCAGGACAATTCATGGGGTATGGCTTTGAGGGCAATCGGGCCATTCCAACCACAGAACTCATGGCGGCGATCTCCCCTCCCGCACGGGGAATTTTCAGCCCTGCTCCGCTGTACAGCCGCACCCTTTCGGAGAACAGGGTAAACACCCTGACGGCACTCTATCAATCAAAAGGTTTTCTGGATGTCCGGATCTCGCCTCGCGTGGACGATCATTTCCAAAACCAAACTGCTCATTGGTTCGTCACCTTCCAGGTGGAAGAAGGACTCCAGACAACCGTTCACCAATTGGCTTTGAAGGGAGTCTCCGGCGACATGCAGAAGGCCCTCTGGCCTTCTCTGCTGGCCAAGCCATCCCAGCCTTATTCACCGGGGCGGGCTGTGGCTGATCGCGACACCCTGTCCAATTACCTTGCCGACCGCGGGTATTCTCAGGCCAGGGTGAGTTGGCACGCCTCACCTGTAAACGAACAACACCAAGTTGACCTGGAATTCCTGATTGAGCCGGGAAAACAAGAACGAATCCAGCGTATCGTCGTCCTGGGAAATCAACACACCCGCCTGGGGGTTATCCGCCGCGAACTCCTGATTCGCCAAGGTCAACCTTTGAACCAGGACACCGTCGCTGACTCACAACGCCGGCTCTATGGGTTAGGAATGTTCAACCAGGTTCAAATTGCTACCCAGGACCAGACGAGTTCGGAAACGGAAAAAACCGTCTTGGTGGCGGTGGAGGAGAGCCGGCGATGGACTTTAGGCTACGGCGGGGGACTCGAGGTCCAAAGGCTGGGAAGCAGTAACCCACAGGGCGCGTTCAAAGCCAGTCCGCGAATCTCGCTTGACCTCCACCGGCTCGACGTCGGAGGACGGGATCAAACCTTTACCCTATGGGGACGGCTGTCGAACCTCGAAACGGGCGCCGGTACGAGCTATGTGATACCCTACCTGGCGAATCGACGGGACCTGAGCCTGCGCATCAGCGGGCTGATAGACCGCAGCCGCGACGTGCTCACCTTTACGGATGACCGGAAAACAGCGTCGGTCGCCATCGAAAAGCGTTTCAGTGCTTCGACGGTAATTTCGGGTCGCTATAGCTTCTCGCGCGTTGAGGCTCTCGACATTTCCAATCGCATTTCCGCGGCGGAGAAATCTCTGTTGAGCCCGCCGGTGCATGTGGGCGGGTTCGGCGCCAGCTATGTCAACGACCATCGCGACGATCCGGCGGACGCCACCCGCGGCTCCTATTCTCTTGCCGACGCGGGAATTGCCTATAAGGGCTTCGGCTCGCAAGCAAATTTCGTTCGCTTCGCGGGTGAAAATGCAACCTACTACCGATTGGGCGAGCACCTGATTTTCGCCCGCAACACGCGATTCGGATTCGAGTCTCCTTATGGCAGTCTGGAGAAGGTCCTTGTTAAAACCCCCGGCGAGCCCAATCAATACATCTACACCGACGTCCTCCCCTTGCCCGAACGGTTCTTTATGGGCGGCGGCGAATCGCATCGTGGTTTCTCCGTCAACCAAGCGGGACCGCGCGACCCTGTAACGGGCTACCCCATTGGCGGTAATGCTCTGTTTTTTAACTCGCTCGAGCTTCGCGTGCCCCTGGCGCAGCGGAGGCTTGGCTTCGTGGTATTCAACGATTCCGGGAACGTATTCACAACCATCCGACACATGCGTTTACTGAAGTTCAGACAAAGCAGCCCGACAGATTCCGATTATGACTCAGACGCCGTGGGTCTGGGTATCCGGTACAAGACGCCCGTCGGGCCCATACGCATCGATTTGGGCTACAATCTAAATCCCACGCGGTACCCAGTGGGAGTGGAGGTGCAACGATTATCTCGGTATCAGTATTTTCTGAGCATCGGTCAAAGCTTCTAGCAGCCAGTTCACTTGTGTTGCTGGCCATGGGGCTTGCGCCGCCGTTTTCCCGTGCTGAGATTCTCGATCGTGTGGTTGCTTCCATCGGCGAAGTCGCCATCACCCAGAGTGACGTCGAGCGCGAATACCGATTGGAACGTTTCCTCGACGGGCAATGGCCGGCTCCTCCCCCCGACGGTAAGACACTGGACCAGGTTCGCGAGCGGCTGACTGAGCAGAAGCTTCTGCTCGAGGAAGAAACTCAGGACCTTTCCCACGACGCCGCGCTGGAAAAGACGGCGGCCGAAGAACTGGATGCTGTTCGCAAGCGGTTCTCATCCGAGCCGGACTACCAATCTGCTCTCCACGCGCTGCACATGGACGAAAAACAGATTCTGACAACGCTCGTTGAGCAGCAGAGGATCTTGAGGATTGTCGAACAGAGGTTGCGGCCGGCGGCGGCCCCTGGGACAAGCGATGTTGAATCGTATTACCGCGACGTCTTCACGCCCGAATATACGCAGACGCACGGCTCCGCCGTTCCCCCTTTGACCGAAGTCCAAGGGCAGATCCAGGAAATCTTGGTGCAGAAAAGAATCGATCAGCTTCTTGCCAGTTGGTTGGAGGAACTGAAGCCAAGCCGCGCCCTGCGTTTTCACTCTTTCTGACTCGGTAAAAGCTGTCAGACCTTAAGAACTGTCATTCCGAGCGAAGCGAGGAATCTGGCTCTGCGCCGAGGAGGAAAGAATCAGAGCGAGATTCCTCGCTTCGCTCGGAATGACATGGGGCTGGCTTCGCTCGAAATGACAATCCAGCATCCTATTAGAGGATCTGAATGTCGAAACATTTTTGGATCACGCTCGCTATTATCGGAACGCTGGTGGCGCTGGCCACAGCCGCGATTGGTGTCATGAGCACCCCCTGGTTCCGCCGCGCTCTGGAACGCCGCCTCATCGTGGCGCTGGAGGACATGACTGGCGGACGAGTCGAAGTACAGGACTTCCGCTTTCACCCCATAGTCCTTCAGGCGATTTTCCACGGAGTTGTGATCCACGGAAGCGAACCGCCCCAAGCACCCCCTCTCTTCTCTGCCCAAACCGTGGTGCTCCGTCTCAGCCCAGCCAATTTGTTGCATCGCGAAATCCGAATAATGAGCCTTGACTGGGATGGAGCAGAAGTACATCTCAAGACAAACGCCGATGGTTCGACGAACCTGCCTGGCCCCGCAACCCGCTATACCGTCGGGCAAGCCATGGAACAGTTGACGGACCTTCGCATTGGAAGGGTGACGCTGGCGCACTCCACTTTCTTTTGGAATGACCAGCCCATAAGCCTGGATCTCAGTGCCCGAGAAGTGGCGCTCCTCCTGCACCTCCGGCGCGGTCCCCGCTATGAGGGCAGCCTTGCGGCCTCGGCTGTCACCACCCATTTACCAGGGCAATCGACCCCGCCTCTTACCTTTTCAACCCGCTTCGCGTTGTCGCAAAATGAGCTTGCCGTTACATCGTTCGTCTGGCAGTCCCGCGGAATGACTGGACAAGGTTCGTTCACCTTTCACCCTGTCCCTGAACCCGAAGGATACTTCTCCTTCCAGACCAGCTTTGATGTGGCGGCTCTAATTCCACTCCTGCACCTTCCCGGTTTGCAGAATGGGAACCTACGCCTCGAGGGTCAGGGGATCTACCGTCATGGGGAGATTTCTGCGCAGGGGCGACTCCAAGCCCGCCAAATGCTGTTCCGTGATTCTCAGTTCAACTCGGGGCCGCTTGAGGCCACGGCCGACTACTCACTGCATCGATCACAAGTGGCAATTTCCAATTTCAAGGTGCTTGGATGGGGAGGCAGTGCGCTGGGGGATGGCCAGGTTAGTCTTGCAGGGCCAACTCCCCAGTTCCACGTCCGCGCCCGGCTCCGTGACATGAATCTGCTCGCGCTCCTACATAGTTCAAAAAGCCAGCCTCTGTTAATCACCCAGCTTCACCCTGCCTCTCTCATCAACGGAGCGGTAGATCTAACCTGGGCAGGTGAGTTCGAAAAGGCTAAGTCGGAATTCGATCTGCATTTATCGGCCCCCGCCGCACGACCTCCGAGCTTCCTTCCCGTCAGCGGTGACCTGCGCGGATCATTGGAAACGAATCACGGCTTCTCCGTACGCTTGGAGGACTCAAACTTTCACACTCCCAATTCCTCGATCAGAGCAAAGGGGACGCTGGTCGAGTCAGCGGCGGGCAACGAATCCTCGAGCCGCCTGCAAATCCAATGGGAGACGACGCAATTCGAGGAATGGCGTTCCGTGTTCGAGGCCCTGGTCGAATCAACCCCACACTTGCCACTCTCACTCAACTCGCCGGCGACTCTGGTTGGAGAAGTCACGGGTTCGATTGAGAATCCCGAAATG
>JBAVYG010000421.1:0-2115 GCA_049698675.1 Terriglobia bacterium | reverse complement strand
CGCCCGCTTAATACTACGCTACATACATAGCCGACCCTAAGAAAGCGCAATAGACAACTGCAGAGATTCTTCGCCCACCCAAAAGCGGCGGGCGCAGAATGACAGAATGGTTCTGTCATGCTGAGCGAAGCGAAGCATCTCTGTAGTTTGTATGTGGCCAGCGGGCAGATAGAACAACTGCGGAGATGCTTCGCCCCGACAAGTCGGGACTCAGCATGACGGTGAGCGGGCGCTCTCGCGAACGTCGCGACCAAGACTCTTTGCTTTCAACGGTTCGATTGGGCCAGCCTCGCGCCGACGTCCTGACATCACGGATAGCTGTTTTCGGCTATGAACGCTCAGCACCACAGGGAGGACGCTTGCCATTGGAAACTGCAAGGATGGTTCCTTGAGTAATCCAGGGATTTACCTCCACGACCCCGTCGCGAGCCCTTCGATCACTTCTCCGGCAGGCCGACGATACGTTCATGTGCCTTTAGCTCGAATCTCTCACCACGGAGGGGAAGGGCGGCTTGGCGAAAAGCGGCAGAGCGTGGTGAGAAATCCGGTTTAGCGATCCACCGATCGCCACACTCACTTTCATAGAAGGGCGTTTATCGTTCCCAATCCAGCTATGTACGCACACAGCACAGTCCCCGAGCGCGCCGTCGCTCGGCCAAGACTTCGGATTCGCGGTCTGGCGCAGGCCCCAAGGAACAGGGTCTGCGCCAGACCGCCCTTTATGGGGAAAATAATGAGCCGCCGGGTTAAAAGGCAACTCCGCGCCACCTGCTTCAGGCGACACCACTCGGGGCGTCGTGGATGACGGACGCAAGGGCCTTGTCGATGTCGTCAAACCAGTAGCGGCTGTAACCCTTCGCCAACTTATCCTGATCGTCTGTGTACAGGAATGCGAAGACCTTCACGTGTTGCCCTTCGTGGAGGATTGTTTTTGGCTTTTCGCCGTCTTCGAATATTTCCGCGTACCCGTCGATCTTTCGCTGGTAGTCGGTATGCTCCGTGCCTTTGGGGTCGATAAAAGCGATAAAGTAGTCGCTGCCTGTTTGCAGCCAGAAGATGAAGTCGGGCTTGAACTCTCTGACTTTGTTCGATGAGCCGTCATAGTACGGGATGTAAACGCTGTCGAGACTTTCATCCAACTTGCTGAACATCCACCAATCGAAGCTTTGGAATTTATTGTCGGGTCTTCCCAGGTACTCTTCGAGTTTGTTGATAAACGTGATCTCGCTGCCCTCCTGAATGATGTGCTTGATGAAGTCGATCCGCTCCGCCTCGCCGGACAGGATCATCGGAATGTAATAGTGGTTGGCCACGTGCCTGATCCGCAATCGTTTACCCAGACATAAAACCTCAGCTTCCTTGTCCATCCGCGCCGCGCGCTTGATGCCTTCCTTAAACGTCTGCAACGTGATTTTCTTATTTGCCAATTCGTCGTCTAGCTGTTTCTCCATTACCAGCGGGTCAGTGTAACGGCGAACGGCCTCGATTTTTGCGACCAGGCCGCTGATATCCGTTAGGGAAACCTGAATGTTTTTGAAGTGGTTGATCTCGTCCTCCAGTATTTTCAGGCGCTCGAATTCCTGCGGTACGACGCTGAAATAGTCAAAGACGCGCCGCGCCAGCAGGTCGATGTTTCTATATGGCTTGCCCAACAGCTTGTAAAACCGCCCCGTATTCGTCACGCTCTGTTGTAGGAGTCCCACCTTCCACGGCTCGGCCTCGTGGAGAGCCATCAAGACCCTGTCGTCGCCGACGTACCTCACATATTCCTTGAGCAAGTTTAATTCGCTGGCTTCGATCTCGAATCGCGCCCCGTCCCCCCGCTTGACTATCGGCATTCCCGCCAATTTATAGACAGGGATCAGCAAGTCGTGTTCGTCAGCAGCCTCATTCTTAAAGAGGGACAACTGATGATAATCACGCTCTCGGCTCTCCTCGTCCAGGTGCTCGATTACTTTTTCCAGGGCTTGCCGGTTCGTTCCGAAAATGACCAGCGATTCGAGCGGCGCAACTTTGTCCCTTATCTTCTCAAATAGGTCTGGTGGGTCTAGCTCGTTTGCATTATGGAGCGGTAGCAGTCGCTTCCGTTTGTGTTTCTGCGGCTCAATGCGCACC
>JBAVYG010000420.1:0-2736 GCA_049698675.1 Terriglobia bacterium | reverse complement strand
CTTCCGGCCGCTTCACCAACCCTTTCCGCACGCGATTCAACTATTCCAGGAGGCTATCCCTTCGCCGTCAAGGGAAGAACCCACGGTCAGAACTGCATTGACCTTGGCTTGACAAACAACGAGCCTTACTGTTATCTTCGTGTTTAGGACCTTGCATTCTGTCGCAGGACGGTGTAAGAGTGGAACTACCAATGTATAATGATTCCCTCTCGTCTTTGGCGGACCATGTCGTGAATGTGGCCTCAGTCCCACAGCGCAGCCCCTTTCGTTATCCAGGCGGCAAAACCTGGCTCGTACCCTACGTGAGGCTCTGGCTTTCTTCGGTAACCCCGCCCTTACGCGAACTCATTGAGCCGTTTGCTGGGGGTTCGATTGTTGGTCTCACCGCCGCATTCGAAAACCTAGTGAAAAAGGTCACATTGGTCGAACTTGACCCTGACGTTGCATCCGTGTGGAAGACAATTCTGCACGGGGATGCGGCATGGCTCGCGAACAAGGTGGCGACCTTCGACCTGACGCCCGATTCGGCAAAGACTCTCTTAGCTGCGAAGCCACGTGGCACGAAGGAGCGGGCCTTTGCCACAATTGTGCGAAACAGAGTTCAGCGGGGTGGGATTCTCGCACCCGGGGCGGGAGTCATGAAGGACGGAGAAAACGGTAAAGGAATAAGGTCTCGGTGGTATCCCGAGACATTGCGCAAAAGGATGCTTGATATTGCGGCGATACGCGAGAGAGTCAGGTTTGTCGAAGGAGACGGCCTTGCGTACATAGAGCGGAGGCTCCAACGGGAAAGCGTAGCGTTCTTCATTGACCCACCGTACACAGTGGCGGGCAGAAGGTTGTATAGGTACTCCGAATTAGACCACGGGAGATTATTTTGGCTTGCAAAGCGTCTCGCAGGAAATCTTCTTATGACCTACGACGACAGTCCGGAGATCAGACGTCTCATCTTAGAATACCGGCTGGATTGTGAAACCATCCTGATGAAGAATACCCACCACGCAAAAATGCAGGAATTACTTATTAGTCGGGATTTGGGTTGGCTTAGGCACCCGGATACTTCCCAGCCAGTTTTTCGCGAATTCTTTGCTCAAAGAGACTCAGGCTCACTGGAGTCCCGCCTGTAAGCCCCTCCACTGCGCGTTCTAGCGTGGTCATCCTCACGAAGGCCGGCTTTAAAGCAAACTCACCACCGCCTTCGTCATAATCAACGACGAACCATGCGATATCGCAATTCGAGATGTCGCGCACGTGGTCCATTGAGCCGAGCGAGGAAAAGAACCCGAGGTCAACTACCACAGCCATCTTCTTGCCCCAACGACGGAGTGTAGGGACTTTAATCTGTAGTTGCGGCATCAGTCGCTTCGGTCCGCTGCTACGGTAGTCAGGCCTGCGAATGCCAACGGGGAATGGTAGCGCCTGATTACTTGATCTCCCCATAACAGCAAACTCCCGACTCATCGACGGGCCAGAAAAATAGACTGCTTGAATCTCGAGAGCTGCCCAACTCAACGGGTCCTTGGAGGGGTGCACCAGCACGCTGTCGATTCTCCCTACGTCCTCCGCGTCGGCTCCCCCGGGATCGTCCCCATTGGGCACGCTCTCTTGCCCCAAGAACCCCACCTCGCTAACAATCAGTGGCTTAGGGCACCCAAGCAGAGTCTCGCCGATCCAGTTGAAGATGAACCCTCCTTGTTTGAAGCGGTGCGGGCAAGTCGTCACAAGGTGACTGTCTTCTCCGACCGGCCAAGAAACGCGCTGAGTTTCTTCGTCAAATTGATAACGGCGCAGCGAGCATACGCCGCCAGCTTTTGTGCAGAGAACCTGATTCTCGGGTGTACTCCGAAACGGGCAGACGAACTTTGGCCTTCTGTCTTTCTTCAGTGCTTGGATACGCGCCTGTTCTCGGCGTTGCTCCGACGCAAGACGGACAAATGATCGGCCGTACCATTCACCGATGCCATATCGGGTTTTGATACTGGGCGTTTCTGCCTTTTTCTTATGCTTCCCCTTCGCTGACATATTCCTTCCTTTTTGCCCAGGTGGGGAATTCACGGCTTTGGCTTGCTGGGGCGTCCGCCTCTTCGCGTCTTACGTAGAGACTGAAGCCGACGAAAGTAGTCGGTGCCCCGTAGGGCCGTCTTCCTTCCGCCAATGCGTCCAGCATGGGCTACGATCAAGCGGTCTGGAACTGGCTTCCCGCAGTGGGGGCACTTTAACACATGCGGTATCTTACAGGCCTTGGGAGGGAAACGTCAACGACATCAACCTATGTCATGCCGTGATAATGAGCGGGTAGGTACGGTGAGCGTAGTCCTGACCGTGGGCTTTCCTCATTCCCGATACCCCAGCGGCAACCGCGTGTCGTCAATCTGGATGGGGCACGCCACGCACCGTACGGTACGTGGCGCGCCGCTACCGGCGCCTTGCCCAAAGCGAAATTATTGTAACTCGACCACCGCCAAGCTTTAGAAAGTCCCCAGTTGTCAGTTTTCAGTTATCAGTAACAACGGGTTGCAAGGCGAAAGCTGACAGCTAGTCCCGGGCCCCGAATCCCGAGCCCCCAACCACTGATCCCCCGCCCTTTCCGCACGGGATTCCGGTGCATGTATTCCAGTTCGTCATCAAAGGAAAAGCCCACAGGAACGAGAGGAGTGACAATCACCCGCTCTAAAACCCTCAGTGACTGATTTATGCGACAATTGGGATGAATGCCAGATATTATGTTGCTTTTAG
>JBAVYG010000419.1:0-6128 GCA_049698675.1 Terriglobia bacterium | reverse complement strand
TTACCTCTCTGCCCGAGGGCGAGAAGCGCTATCAGAACAACATTTACGCCCGCACAACCACGCACATGACACCGGATGAGATCCACCAACTCGGTCTCCGCGAAATCGGACGCATCCAGGCCGAGATGACCATCATCGCGAAGAGAGAGGGTTTCGCTGACCTCGCCTCTTTTCGCGCCTCCCTGAAAATCAATCCCAAATACATACCAGCATCCGCGCAGCAGATTCTCGACGACTTTCGCCACTACATCGCCCAGATGGAGCCCAAACTACCCGAGCTCTTCACTCTGCTTCCTAAGTCACCTGTAACTGTCGAGGCTATCCCCGCCTTTCAGTCTGCGGCCGCAACCCACTATGTCACCGGCACTCCGGACGGCAAGCGTCCCGGCCGCGTCGTTGTTGCCACCTCCAACTTCGCGGAGCGCTCACTGATCGACGACGAGGCGATCGCCTACCATGAAGGCGTCCCAGGCCACCACATGCAGCTATCCGTGCAGCAGCAGCTCACCGGCCTGCCCAAGTTCCGCCTCCATGGCCTCGGGTTCAACGCCTATATCGAAGGCTGGGCCCTTTACGCCGAGCAGCTTGGCAAAGAGGTTGGCTTCTATCAGGACCCCGTTTCGGACTACGGCCGACTTTCGTCTGAACTCTTCCGCGCCGTGCGGCTGGTTGTCGACACCGGAATCCACTCCAAAGGTTGGAGCCGCGATCAGGTGGTGGATTTCTTCCGCAAGTCGGGTGCGGTCGACGAGCCCACCATCCAATCCGAAACCGACCGCTACATCGCCTGGCCCGCGCAGGCCCTCAGCTACAAGCTTGGCCAGCTCAAGTTCCGCGAACTCCGCGAACGCGCCCAGAAAGAACTGGGAACTAAGTTCGACCTCCGCACCTTCCACGATGAGATGCTCAATGGCGGAACCCTGCCCCTCGACCTGCTCGAAGCCCGCACCAACAAATGGATCGCCCAACAAAAATTAAAATGACGCTGTAAGTCGGGTAAGAGTAGCGCAGACCTCCGCCTTTGAGGTCTGCGGTTCTTCCTTAGATCCGCGGTTACGAATCCCCTGTGCATTCGGACCGTGGCCCCGCTCTACCCAGTTGACCCACCACGTGGTAACATGCGCAGACGATGCGAGCCCCCGAATCCTACGTCCGCTGGATGAACGAGAACATCGGCTTTAACCCGAGAGCGCAGCAAAACTCCAACGCACTATCGGAGTTCGTAGTCGCCGACCTTGTTACCTCGTGCCCGGCGATTCGAACCGCAATTCGGTCTGAAGCCCTAACGCCCAAGAAAAACTCCGAAGTTAATACGGCCAGCGCCGTCAGGACCGTCGATCTCGTTCTTTTCGAGAAGCCCAAGCTTCCCCTTATTTCTGTGCGGGTTTCAGTGGAAAACAAAACGATTATGGCGGCTCACGGAAAGGCCAGAAAGAACAGGTACGGCGACATCATCGCGTATTCAAACCACATGCACAACCATCGAAGAGAGTGCGTCGCCGGCGCGATCGTAGTTGTCAACGTTTCGCCGAAGTATGAGAACCCGGACGAATTTGCCAAGGGGTTGGTGAGACCAAGTTTCGATATGGATAAGATCGTAACGGACACGATCAATATCTTCCGCAGAATCCCGCTGAGAAATGGGCCTGGAGATCCCAGCGACCAGCCAGAGGCCCTCGCTGTAATTGTCGTGGATTATGATGGAGAGTCGGCAGCAAAACTCGTAACAGGATCGCTCGCCCCTCAGCCTGGAGACAGCATCCATTACGAGAATTTTGTTGGAAGGATTGGAAGTTTGTACAAACGGCGATTCAGCGGACGATAATGGAAGGCCGGTCCTGATCGAAAAGCGTACTTAGTTCCTTCTCCAGCCTTGCTCTTGCCATTTTCGTGTAGGAGTGGTCGATCTCAACCCCAATGCTGTTCCGGCCACATTTGGCAGCGGCCAAGAGCGTGGTTCCTGTGCCCATAAAGGGGTCAAGAACCGTATCGCCAACAAAGGAAAACATCCTCACCAAACGGTGAGCTAATTCCTCAGGATACGGCGCGGGGTGATACCTTGTAGATTCCCCCATCAGGCCATTCCACACCTGCCGGAACCATTCTTGGTATTCTTCCTTCGTCAGCTTGGAAGCTTCGCGCTGCTCGTCAGTCGGTTGGCGATAACCCCCAGGCTTCCTAAGCATCAGGATGAATTCCACATCGTTCTTGATAATGGCATTCGGCTCGTATGGCTTCCCAAGGAAACTGGAACCGTTCTCAACTTCGTAGCTGGCGTTGGCGATTTTGTACCAAAAAATAGGGCTTAGATTGTCGAAGCCGATCTTCCGAGCCCTAACTACAATGTCAGCGTGCAGGGGCATTACTGAGTGCTTGCCGTGGCGCCGACGGGACAGGCAAACATCTCCCACTACACAGACGAGGCGGCCCCCAGGGACTAGAACTCGAAAGGCATGCTTCCACACTTTATCGAGCTCAACGTGAAAAGCGTCATAATCTTCTATGAGCCCAAGCTGGCTTTTGTGGCGGGGGTACTCTTTAAGTGTCCAATAGGGAGGGGAGGTAAGGACGAGGTGGACAGACCCCGACGGAATCCAGTCCATTTCCCTGGAGTCTCCGCAACATAATGTTAAAGTCGCCTTAGTGAGCGTGGCTTGCATCAATCCAGATTGTATCAGAGGTGAACCAGCCCGCAAAGGGAGCGGGTCGCACGCAATCGTTTCCCTCTTGCCCGAGATGCGTAGAGTTGCCATCGAGTGAGCGACTTCGAAGTTTCCCAGCTTCAATTGCCCCTGCATCAATAATACCATCGGCTGCTCCCCACTTCCGCAGTATGGTTTCTTAGGATATTAAGTGGGTGCCCCGAGTTGTCTCGGTTGCGAGAACGAAAAAGACCGCAGGAATTGTTGCAGTTATTTCCTGACAGGCCCTTACCCTGGCATCCCACATCCTGTCGGAAATGCGCGCCGGAAGCGGCCTCCATGTCTCTTGACAAATGAGGGAGGATAGGCTAGGATTGTAGCAGGATTCAGGAGTCGTGATTCGGCAGATGGAAGAGCAGGGACAGGTGGTAAGGGCAATTATGAATGCTGAATGGTGAACGGTGAATTGGTTTCTTCCTCCTCGCGCTCGCGGACTGCTTACTCCGTTTGAAGGGCCGCAGGTCCGGAGAGCAGGACCTGCGCTACCCCTGCCTTCCGCCTACTGCGTTTGAAGGGAGCTGGGGTCAGCGGCACGCTTCGTCTGCCGGGCAAGCTGCGACAAGAAGTCCTGTGCCATAAGGAACGAAAGGACTAGTAACTTTAAAAAGTGAACGAGCGACGCGGGAATGTCTATGAAAACAAAGGGTCGGCTTCCCACAGCCAGCGAGAAAGCGGGAATGTTGTAGAAAACAAAGGTAGTTACGCGGTGAAAGCGGGAATGTTGTTGAAAAGAAACAGGATTCAGGATTCAGGAGTCAGGAGTCAGGAGTCAGAATGAAGAGAATCAGCTTTCCGCGGACTACCTACTGCCTACCGGGATGCGGCCTGGGGCAGTCCACTCAGGACTTCGCGCACTTTCTTGTCCAGTGTCTCGACGAACCTCTCGAAATCCAAGCCTTCCTGGCGAAAGACCACGCGCCCGTTGCGATCAAAGATCAGCAGCGTGGGGAGGTTTTGCACGCCGAGGAGCCGGTCGAGTCCCTGGGCGTAGGCCACCTGGATGGCCCACTGCTCTTCCTTGAGGAATGCCGGCACGCCGGCCCGGTCCTCGTCCACGTTCACGGCCAGGAACACGGCGGCGGGCTGGTTGCGGAAGTTCTCCACCACGCGCTCGAGCAGCTTTCCCTCCAGCCGGCAAGGGCCGCACCAGGTGGCCCAGAACTCCAGGACCAGAACCTTGCCGCGGTAATCGGCAAGCCGCAGCGGCGAGCCGTCGGTGCGCTTGAGCACATAAGCGAAGGGGTCACGAAGAATGGCGTTGGGCTGAGCCGAGTCCTGAAATCGCGGAGCGAGCGCGCGTACAAGCTCGTCGTAGCGGGCCAGGACCATATCGCCCAGGCCCTTCTCGGATTGGTGCAGCGCCACGTAACAACTGCCCAGTTTGCGGCGGACCTCCTCCCGGTGGGACGGGTCAAGGCCGGGACCGGGGAAGGCGAAGGCCGTGGCATACTCATTCAGGGCTCGTTCAAGGTCGTTCTTCTTGGCCGCCAAGTCACCCAGCCGCTCCGCAAGGCGCTGCGAGGGATAGGCGGCATAGCTCTTTTCGTAATCCGCCATGGCCTTGTCCGTCTCGCCGGACTTGGCGTAAAGCTTCCCGCGCATCACGTAGGCCGCGGCCAGCATGATGCTGGGCGATTCGGGGGACTTGTCCTTGCCCGCCGCAGACGGGGCTGATTCATTGACCTCCTTTTCCGCGCGCTCGACGAACTTCATCGCGTATTGAAGGGCTTTGACGCGGCTGGAAGCGTCGTCCTGCCGGTCGAAGAGGTCTACCAGCGAAGGAAGAAGCGCGGGATCGTCCGGCTTGAGTGCCAGCAGTTTTTCGCCATACTGGATAGCGGTTTGAGGATCGTTGGCCCGAAGGGCGGATTTGTAAATGAACTGGAGAACCTCCTCGCGTCGCGCACTCGCGGGGAAGCGCTCGAGAAAAGCCTCCAGGTTCTTGATAAGCACCTGGGGATTGCCCTCGGAGGAACGGACCGCCTCCTGAAGCGCCTGCGATTCCTGCGCTTCCAGAGAGGGCTTCTCGGCAGTCTGCGGCGGCGCAGCGGATTGGGGCGCCGGCTTTTGCGCCGCTTGGATGGGCCACAGAGAACCAGGATTCAATAACAGCAGCAGGCCCAAAAGCGCGGTGGTATGGGATGTTTTTCTCACCAGTTCTCCTCACACTTACGGGTAGAAGGCAGAAGTCAGGAGAAGAGTAAGGAGCAGAATTATGAATAGTGAATGGTGAATGGTGAATTGGGGATGCAGAGCTTGCTTTGCGCGCCGCGCCCACGGCCTCTGACCGCTGCACTTCTTCAATTCACAATTCAGAATTCACAATTCAGAATCGCCCCAGCCCCCAGCCCCGCTCTTTCGACTGACCCGCTCCGGCGGGACGACTGACCTCTGCGCTTACAACCACATGGTTTTTCGGCATCCTTCTAAATTTAAAGAGAAGCGCAGAGCCGGTCAAGGCAGAAAAAGCAGTGACGAGTGATGAGTGACAAGTGACAAGCAAACAGACACCGACCGGAGGCCGTAAAGCAGGCCCTGATGACTGAGCACCGACTACTGGCGACTAACTGGCCACTAACGACTGACAACTGACCACTGACGACTGCTATAATGCTTGGCTCTTAAGGAGCTGAAATGAGTCCCAGACGAATACGCGCCGTCTTCCTGGATGCCGGCAACACACTGGTGTTCCCGCGATTCGAGGATCTCATCGCGGACTTGAAGGAACATGGCCATTCGGCCACGCCGGATGACTTTTACGCTGCGGAGCGTCTGGCCAAACAAAAACTGGATGATTGGTTGTGGCCGCAGATCCGACGCGGTGAGTTCCCAAAGCAAATTGACTATTACTATTGGTCGAAGTATTTGCACGAGTTCACGAGAAGGCTCGGCGTACCGGAGAGCGAGCCGGGGGAGCTTACCAAGCGCTTGGTCAAAAGCTTCCAAAACCTCCAGCTCTGGTCCCGCGTGATGCCCGATACGCCTGCCTTTCTTGAAGGGCTTGTGGCCCAGGGCTACATCTTGGGAGTGATTTCAAATTCCATCGGAACTCTGGAAAGCCAACTCGTCCGTTTGGGCCTGGCGCGCTATTTCCAGGCTATCTTGGATTCGGCTATCGTAGGCATTCAAAAACCACACCCGGGAATCTTCAAGCTGGCGCTTCAGCGCGCGGGGGTGGAGGGTTCGGAAGCCGTGTTTGTGGGCGACACTTATGCCACGGACGTAGGTGGGGCGCAGCTTGCGGGGTTGACGGGTGTGCTTATGGACGGTGTGGGAGCTTACCCTGACGCCGCGTGCCCCAGAATCTCATCGCTTCCGGAACTGGCGAGAATCCTTGAAGGCTAGTAGTAGGGGGACGGCTTGCCGTCCCCTGTGTGTTATCTCCTTCATCGACCAGGGTAGGGCAAGCCCTACCCCTACAGTGCC
>JBAVYG010000418.1:0-4705 GCA_049698675.1 Terriglobia bacterium | reverse complement strand
CCCAGGGCTTGCGCCCTGGGCTACAACCTTCCGCCCCTAACGGGGCTCCGAAAAGACCGCCCACATGAGAAAGACTTTGTAAGCGAACTTCTGACTCAGGACACTAGTCTCTCTCGTGCTATAATTTGTTGATCTGTGGCTTGACTGCTGAGGTTCATATGCCGGTCCTGCTTCTGTGGGTTGCCCTTGTTCTCTACGGGCTCGGAACGCTTCTCCTCGTCCCTTCGGTTGTTGATCGCCGCCCATCGATCTCCCCCGCCTCGCTGGCAGCATTGGGACTCGGGCTGCTGTCACACGCGGGCGCCATCGCCATACAGGCTGCGCGCATACACCGCTTGCCGGTAACTGACGTCCGCAGCGCTCTATCGTTTTACGCATTCCTAGTGACTCTGGCTTTCTTCTTCCTCTATTTGCGCTACCGAATTGCTTCCCTCGGTCTTTTCATGTTGCCCTTTGTTTTTGTGTTGACGCTGATCTCGGCGTTTCGTCCTGTGCGGCCTTTTGATTTGTCGGCGTTTCGCGGTGGTTGGCTGGCAGTCCATATCAGCTCAACTATCCTGGGCTACACGGGATTCTTTCTGACTTTCGTGGCCGCGGTCATGTACCTGATGCAGGAGAAGGAACTGAAATCGAAAACCCCGCACGCGTTCTATTACCGCCTGCCGTCGCTCGAACTGTGCGATGAGCTCTACTACCGCTCACTGCTCTTCGGCCTGCCCCTGTTGACCGTCGGCATTCTGACCGGCTTCATTTGGGCGAGCCGGACCTGGAAGGGGCCCTGGGAATTTGACCCGAAAATACTGGCGTCGATGCTGACCTGGCTGATTTACCTCGTGCTCTTTTCCACTCGTGTGAGCGGTGGCTGGCGCGGCCGTCGAGCGGCTTATGTTGCGATCTTCGGCTTTGTCGTCATCATGGCGACGTTCCTGGGAGTGAGCTTGCTGAGTGGACCGCATGGGTACGTGCCCACCCTTCGGCAGGGACCGTAGTGAAAGTAGGCAGTTGGCGGAAAAGAGTAGGCAGTAAGGGGTAGGCAGTAGGCACCAGGCAGCAAGCGGTCGGCAGTAGGCAGTAGGCAGTAAACAGTCGGCAGTAAACAGTCGGCAGTAAGCAATCGGCAGTGGGCAGTAGGCAGTGAGCAGAGAGCAGTCGCCAATGGGTGGTGGGGAGAACCGGAATTGTGGCATCCGTCGCTGCTGGTTCTTTACGTTTGCGGCTGTTGGGCCGCAGGCGGCAGTCAGTCGTTGGCGGCGAGGAGGAAGAGAGCGACTTGAAATTTGAAATCTGAAATTTGAAATCAGAAGCTTGAAATCTGGAATGTGGGATCTGGAATCTGAAATTTGAAAGCTGAAGCTTGAAATCTGAGATTTGCGATCTGAAGCTTGGAATTTGGAATCTGGAATCTGAAATTGCCCTATGAGTGTGTCGGAGATAGATTTCGGGCCACGCAGAATCAACGGCTTACGGGAGATATAATCGCTGTGAGTTATTGATTCTTGGTTCGAGTCTTCTTATCTCCGGCAGACTCCTAGTCCCCAGAACCCAGCCCCTATGAACTTGGCCCTGCTTGGCATCAATCATCGCACGGCTCCGGTGGAGGTCCGCGAGCGGATGCACATCCCTGAGTCGCGCCTGGCGCAAGCGGTTTCCGACCTGGTTCACCGTGAGGGTATCCGCGAGGGGCTGATCCTCTCCACCTGCAACCGCGTTGAAGTGATGACTTCGGCAGAAGATAGCGTCGATGCGGAACCCATCATCCAGCAGTTCCTGGCGGAGCATCACCGCTTCGAACTTGGCCCGTACCAGCGCTTCTTTTACCACTACCAGCAGCAGGAAGTTGTGCGTCACCTTTTCCGCGTGGCCTCCAGTCTCGATTCGATGATTCTGGGCGAGCCTCAAATCCTCGGCCAGTTGAAGCGTGCCTATGCCCTGGCGCACGAGGCGGGCGGGTTGAACGCCAGTCTGAAGGAGATCGTAAGCCAAGCTCTGGCAGTAGGGCGGCGGGTGCGGCGCGAGACGGCACTGGGGAGCGCCGCGGTTTCCGTCTCTTACGCCGCCGTGGAGCTGGCCAAGAAGATTTTTGGCAGCCTGGAAGGAAGGACCATCTTCGTGATCGGGGCGGGCAAGATGAGCGAACTCGCCGCCAAGCACCTTCTGAGTAGCGGGGCCAGCGCCATCTACGTTACCAATCGCACTTACGAGCGCGCCGTGCAACTTGCGGCGGCATTTCGCGGCACTGCCATTGCCTTTGAACAGCTCTTTGAGCATCTCCCCAAGGCCGACATCGTCATCAGTTCCACCGGCGCGGCTGGCTACGTCGTGAACAAGGAGGATGTCGCAAAAATCCTCTCTGCTCGTCGCAACCGTCCGGTATTTTTCGTGGATATCGCGGTTCCGCGCGACATCGACCCCCTGGTCAACGAGCTGGATAATGCCTTCGTCTACGATATTGACGACCTTGGACAAGTGGTGGAGGCCAACAAGAAACAGCGCGAACGCGAGGCCGTTTGGGCCGAGGAGATTGTCCAGGAGGAAGTCCAGAAAACTATGCGCCGGCTCGCCTCGCGTGACCTCGTGCCCACCATCGTGGCGCTCGAAGACCGGCTGAACGCCATCCGCGAGGGTGAAGTAGAACGCTACAACAGCCGGCTGGGCAATCTGACGCCCGAGCAACGTCAGGCCGTGGACGCCCTTACCCGCGGCATCATGAACAAGATCCTGCACGGGCCCATCACCGAGCTCAAAAACGGGGCCGGCCAGCCGGAACAAGCGGCGCTCGTCAGGCTCGTCCGGAAGATCTTTGGCCTGGCAAACTAAAAAGGCAGTGACAAGTGACGAGTGACGAGCAAGGACTGAGGAGAAAAAAGTTAGTGGGAAGCATCGGTCGGAAGGGTCCCCCAGGAGACGACATGTACTCGCACGCTCCCAGATGCCTCTACCCCAATTTGCAGCTACCGGTTTTGTTATCCTTTAATTCTTGGGCCTTTCGTTCCGTCTTTTGAGTCCTGTCTCTTGTCTGCTTTTATGTTTTTGCTCGTCACTTGTCACTCGTCACTCGTCACTTCTTGAAGTAATCTGGGATTTTGGAATCATGAACATTGTAATCGGTTCGCGCGGCAGCCAACTGGCGCTCTGGCAAGCCAACTGGGTGAAGGGCCAGCTCACTGCTGCCGGCCACGAGATCGCCATTGAGATCATCCGGACTACCGGCGACAAGCTGCAAAGCTTTCCGCCCGAGCAACCCCTCCCCGCCTCTATTGCCCAGAGCATCGCCGAAGCGGGAACGAAGGGATTGTTCATCAAGGAAATCGAGGCGGCTCTGCTGGCAGGCAAAGCGGACCTTGCTGTGCACAGCCTCAAAGACCTGCCGACCATTTTGCCGGAAGGCCTGATTCTGGCTGCGGTGCCGCCCCGTGAAGATGCGCGCGACGTGTTCATTTCTGCGAGCGGGAAACCTTTTGAGCAGCTTCCGGCGGGCGCGCGCGTGGGCACCAGCAGCCCGCGCCGGCAGACACAGCTCAGGAGGCTTCGGCCGGACCTGGAACTTATCCCCATGCGCGGCAATCTGGACACACGGCTACGCAAGCTGGAACGCGGCGATTGCGAGGCGCTGGTTCTGGCGGCAGCGGGCGTGCACCGACTTGGCCTGCGGGAGCACATCACCGGCTATTTCAGCTTCGACCAGATCTGCCCCGCCGTCGGGCAAGGCGCGCTGGCTATCGAAATTCGGCGGGACGATGCGGAACTGGAACACGCGGTGACGCCGCTCGATGATCCGGCCGCGCACCTCGCCGTCCGCGCCGAACGTGCTATGCTGCGGCGTCTGGGAGGAGGTTGCCAGGTCCCCATCGCGGCCCACGCGAGTTTCGAGGATGGTCAGTTGCGCCTGCGTGGCATCGTGGCCAGCCTGGACGGCAGCCGTTTGATTCGAGCCGTCGCGGCTGGCTCGGAGAAAGACCCTGAAAGCCTCGGCGCGGCGGTAGCTGAGGATTTGCTCGAACGGGGCGCAAGCGAGATTTTGGAATCCATAAAGTGAATCGTCGGCAATCCGAGGTCGCTTCTCGTGTGGTGCCCAATTAAGCATTTACAGTCCGCCTGCGCCCACCACCCCCCAGCCCCCTCCTCAGAGAGGAGGGGAGTCGGTGACATGACTCCCCTCCTTGGTAAGGAGGAGGCAGGGGGTGGTTTTTGTAAAGAATTAGCCGGGACATCACACCAGCCAGTCTGGATGAGCGGTCCGCGGTTGGGGGTGACGTGGTGAGCTTCGGTAAACAGCTCGATGGTTTCGCGCGCCTGCCGCTTTTCGGCAGGCGTATCGCGATTACCCGCACCCGCGAGCAGGCCGGCACGTTAAGAGAGCAGTTAACGTCGCTGGGCGCAGAAGTCGTCGAGATCCCCACCATTGAAATCCGTGACCCGGCCTCATGGGAGCCGCTCGATTCGGCCATCCGGCGCCTCGAAGAGTTCGATTACCTGCTCCTGACCTCCGCCAACGGGGCGCGCAATTTCCTGCGGCGGCTGGAAGCTTGCGGGCGCGATGTGCGCGATCTGAAAGGCTTGATAATCGGCGCCATCGGCCCTGCGACAGCAGAGGAGTTCGCAAAAAGCGGGGTGAAAGTTGACCTGACGCCGCGTGCCTACGTGGCCGAGGGCCTGCTTGAAGCCCTCGGCGATCGCGGCCTGCACGGCAAAGCGTTCCTGATCC
>JBAVYG010000417.1:0-1774 GCA_049698675.1 Terriglobia bacterium | reverse complement strand
TCGCTGGACGAGGCCATCTGCAAGGCCCTTTGCACCGCCTCCAGACTTCGGATGTGGGGCTTGCCAGGGTTCTCGTTGACTACTGCCTGGCTTTCGATTTCACGATATCCGGCCTGGAAGATCTCGGCCAGCGGGGTGAACTTCAGGTTTCGGCTGAACGTGCGGATTTCGGAAAGTCGCTTGCTTTGTCGGAATACTTTCAAAAACTCCCGGGACTCCCGGCGGGCCGCCTTGAAGTTCCTATATTTGTGAATAATAATTGCCCAGGATAAGACTGAAAAGCCCGCCAGCAACAACAAAACAATCCTGGCTACCAGCCCAGTGTTCGCTAATAATTGCCAGACTTCGCCTTGGTAAAAGTTCTGAAACAGCACCAGCAGTGCAGGGAGCAATTAGCCTCCTTTACAAACCATGAACTCCCTCTCTCTCGTTTCAACGTAACACAGCACCCGCGGTCAGTCAATGAACGGGTTGATCCTGCTCACCGCAGCTTGCTCGGCTCCATTTTCCTCTCGCGCCCGCCGGGCCCGGTTGCGCAAGTGTGCCGGCGGAAGGCCCTGGGCGCGGCGATCCTGCGGTCAATTTCCCAACGCGGGCGCGAGCGGTTGGCATGGCTCAACCGTGCGGAAATCTAAAGTAGACACTCTCTGCGTCCTCTCAAATCAGACATGAGCCTCCAGTATGGCTCTCCGACCGGGCATCGCCGAATGTTGGTCGTCTGCGGGAGCGGGGTTGCCGCTGGCTTCGGCGGGTCCGGACCTTGCTTCCGCATGTTGGAACCCGGAGTTGCATACGCTGTCGCTGCCGAGTTTAGACTGGCGCTTAGCCATTTACTCCAAGCCTCCAAGCCCTTTTCGTTGTGCTTCTGCAACGCTCTCAATCCATCCTTCGACGCTCGGGAGTAGAACAACAGCTTCGCGCCCACCCTGGCGATATCGCCCACCGTGTCCGGGCAGGCTTGCCAGTACTTCGGTGCCCAGTCGATAGCCGGTGACACGACGCTGGGTACGCCTTCTGCGACACCATCCGCCGTTACCATGTTAAACGATTCCGTGTAGCTCGGTTGCAGCAGCAGGTGCATTTTTCTCACCAGCTTGCGGAAGTCGGGCCAATCATACCATCCCGCTTCGACCAGCTCCACGCCCGGAATGGAATGCAGCATCTCATGAATCGAGGCTACCACCCCGGCCCCGCCTTCTATTCTTCCCGACGATATCCAGATTTCCGTTTTTGCTGCTTTCACCTGCCGAGCCATCATTAGAGCCGCAGCCGCGGCGCTCATGAGATTTTTCTGCACCCGAGTCGCCCCGAATATTCCCAGCCTCAGCGTGGCACTGGCATACATTTCCCTTTTTCGAAGCTGATAGTTCGGCTCAAGGTAGTACAGGTTGGGCAGCCAGAGGCAATTGATACCATAGGCCCCATAGACCCACTCGCAGAGCTTCTGGCAGTTCCCCGCGACTTGGAAATTTAGAACCCTCTGAGACAGCTCCAATCCTTCCCGCAGCCACTTCACCGCGCACCGGTCAGCCTGCAGAAAGCCGACATTCGAATGGCAAGTCAGCGCAAACATGACCTTCGGAAATCTTTTCACCAAGCTTTCCGTGAATGCGGTATGCATGTACGGCGCAAGCATAACGACATGAGTCGTATCTGGTTGAGAGAAGATTCTATTCCAGAGATCGTAGCCGTCTACTACGGCTAGTGCTTTGGCATTGTCCGAACCCAGTGATTTTTCGAGATTGAGAGCTGTCACGCCCAGGCCGACGTGGCT
>JBAVYG010000416.1:0-1917 GCA_049698675.1 Terriglobia bacterium | reverse complement strand
GTGTCATAGATCGCCATCCCGGCGGTGACCACGCCACCTGGCGAGTTGATATACAGGGAGACGTCTCTTTCCGGGTCCTCGGCTTCCAGGAAGAGCAGTTGGGCGGTCACCAAGTTCGCCACGTTGTCGTCGATAGGGGTCCCTATGAAGATAATATTATCCCTGAGCAGGCGGGAGTATATGTCGTAAGCGCGTTCTCCACGGCTGGTCTGCTCGACAACCATGGGAATCAGAGTCATGTTCGGCTGGCTGGTCATCGCCTTTTCCCTGGGGAAACTCCGTACCGTTTCTGAAGACTACTCACTTTTCCGAGTGATTTTGGCGTTGCGGTAGATGAATTCTATAGCCTTCTGGTTGCGGCGAGTAGATTTTATGGTATCCAACTCGCCCTCGCGTGTCAAGCGGGTCTTAAGTGTGGCGGGAGGCTCGTGCGCTTCTTGTGCCATCTCTCGAATTATTTCATCGACTTCTTCTTCAGCAACCTCCAACTTCTCGGCCTCGGCAACCTTGCTCAGCAATAGCGAGGCCCGAACCTCCTTCTCAGCCTCCGGCCTGGAATCCTCACGAACCTTGCGCCAGTCGACCTGCGTCTGGCGGGGATCGATTCCCTGGGAAACAAGCTGGGTCACCATGCGGTGGAGTTTGCGGTCGAGTTGGGCCTCCACCATTATTTCCGGGACGGGGAATTCGTGTAATTGAAGAAGTTGCTGCACTAGCTTTTCCTTGGCTGCCATTTCCACCCGGTGCCGGGCGCGTTCCATCAGATCGTTACGTAACCTGGTCCGAAGCTCCTCCAGAGTAGAGAACTCGCTCACGGATTTTGCCAGATCGTCGTCAGCCGCCGGAACTACCTTATGTTTGATGCTTTGAACCTCGACGCGGTAACGGAAAGTCTTTCCCGCTAGAGACCTTTGCGGGTAGTGCTCCGGGTAAGTTACTTCGAACTCGCGTATTTCGCCTGGTCGAGACCCGCGTAGATTCTCCCGGAAAGCGGTGACGGTCCCCTTGCCACCCAACTGGAGCGACACGTCGCGAGCTTCCACAGGGTGGCTCGCAGGCGCTTTTACATCATAGCCCTTATAACTCATCGTCAAGTAGTCGCCATCCGCCGCGGGACGGTCCGAAACGATCTCGAAAGTGGCGGCCTGGTCGCGGACCTCCTCCAGCGCCTGATCAATGTCCAGCTCAGTTACGTTGGGCGTTTCTTCCTCGACTTCCAATTCCTTATATGACTTGAGCTCGATTTCAGGATAAATCTCGAAGGTGGCTTTGCAGGTGAGAGGATTGTCCTCGTCGAATTTGAGATCTTCGAAGCGCGGGTGGCCCACCACCGACCACTTCTGCTCCTTGACTGCATTCTCAAAAAACTTGGGAACGAGCGATTGGACAACCTCGTTTCGCACGTCATCCCGAAAGTGCTGCCGGACCAGCGCGGGAGGAGCGTGGCCGGGGCGAAAGCCGGGGATCCGCGCCTTACGGGCGTATTGCGAGGCCACCGTATCGACCTCGCGCCGAACTACATCGAGCGGAATTTCAATCAGGAGTTCTTTCTTGCAATTGGTTGCTTCCACAAGTCCTCAACGGTTGATGTAATAGTTGAAATTAGGACGGCGAGTTTGGAGCTTCACTCAAACCAGCGATAGTGACTCGGCAAAAGGGAAGCCACGATTCCAACCGGAAGGCTCTAGAGCCCCTCGCGACCCTAGCACTTTTCAGTATAGCACACCACCTCCGCCTGTCAACGCCTGACTAAAGCCAGGGTAGTGTCCTAAATGTGTGTTGCCAGCTTCTATTTTCCAGTTTCCAGTCTCCGAATCGTACTCATTTGCACCTATTTTTCGCTTTGATTGGGTTTTTTGGCATTGAAAAACCAGTTCGTTTTTAGCTCCTAAAAACGCTAACTCCTTTGCTTTAAAT
>JBAVYG010000415.1:0-12247 GCA_049698675.1 Terriglobia bacterium | reverse complement strand
GTTCGAGTACCGTAGCCCTGTGCCATTTCCACAAGTTGCTGGTCGAGTCCCTTGAAGATTGAAGCCACTCCGATCACCGTCGCGGTGCCGATCAGCACGCCCAAAATCGTCAGGAAAGCACGGAATTTGTGGGTGCGGAGTGTGTCCAGCGCCAGAAGAAGGTTTTCGCGAATAGGCTGTCGCCGCTGGGTCATGCTTAGGCCTCCGTACGCAGGGCTTCGATGGGTTCGAGGTTCGCGGCCTTGCTGGCAGGATAGATTCCGAAGAACAGTCCCACCGCCGTGGAGAGGAATAGTCCGACCAAAACTGCGCTCAAGGGCACGGAGGAGGTGAAAAACACATCCACAATTCTACTGACAATGAGGGCCAGCAGGATGCCGATGGCTCCTCCTGCACCCGCCATCATTGCCGATTCGATCACGAACTGCATCAGAATATCTCGGTGCCGGGCTCCCATGGATTTGCGGATGCCGATCTCGTGCGTGCGCTCCGTTACACTGGCCAGCATGATGTTCATAATCACGATGCCGCCCACTACCATAAATACAGCAACGATTCCGATGGTCACAGCGAAGATTGAGCCGGTCAATTGATGCCACGAGTCCATCAGCGTTTCTGAAGCATTAATGCCAAAGGTGTCATCCTCGCTGTAAGGGGTGTGCCGCCGGGCACGCAAGAGAGCCCTGACCTCGTCCTCAAGCACTGACATCTGAAGGGAATTCGATGCCTGGACGCTCACCCCCAGAGAGGGGCGAGATCGGAATACCTTGCGGAAGGTCGTAAGTGGTACTTGAACGAAGTTATCCTGGCTTTGGCCAAAGATCGAGCCGATTTTCTGCGCGGTTCCGATGACCCGGAAAGGAATGCCATTAACCTGAATTTCTTTGTCAATGGGATCGACATTCGGAAAGAACGCATTGACCAAATCCTGGCCCATGAAACACACCATCGACTCGTGAGTGTAGTCGGTATCGTTGAGGTAGCGCCCTAATTCGACCTTCGTTTGCCCAATGTCGATCATGTTGGGAGTCTCGCCGGAGATTGTGACCTCGTAAATGGTGCGTCCTTTGTAACGCGCCTCATTGTCGGAACTGTTTATCCAGGCTTCGGCGCCTATGTTCTTATAACCCTTCAGGTTGTCTCTCAGGAATTCGAAATCTTCAATACGAATGGGCTGGTTACGACGCCGCGCCTTCAACCACGCCTCGTATCCCTGGGCCCACTTGTACTGGTGGACGATGAAGACGTTGGCCCCCAGGTTGGCGATGCGATCGGCGATGTAGCGGTTCATGCCGTTGACGACTGACATCACAACAATCAGCGTGGTGGTGGCAATTACCACGCCCAGCAGGGTGAGGAAGGAACGAAGCTTGTGCGTACGCAACGCCTCCAGCGCAATCCAAAAGGCCTCCCGGGATGTGACCCAAAAGCCGGTCCTCCGACCTACTCCGGGTCTCAACTTGTGGAGACGCACTTGAGGTTGGCTGAGTACAGCCACCAGACCTCCTCCTGCCTGCTACCTTTGAGGCGCAATTTACTTGACCGTTTCGTCGCGTTCGATCTTTCCGTCGCGGGCATGAATAATGCGATGAGCGTGAGCGGCGATATCGTGTTTGTATGTCACCAGGACGATCGTATTTCCGCTCTCGTAAAATCGCTCGAAAACGCCCATGATCTCCTCGCCGGTGGCCGAATCCAGATTCCCTGTGGGTTCGTCGGTGAGGAAGAATTCCTCCCAATTGATGGGCGTTTTAGTAGCTTTATTCCTTCCACCCCTCGCATTCTCTCACGCTTTTCGGTGAGCGGGCAAGCTGCCGGAAGAGCTCTAAGAGGAACTCTGTCATCATTCGTACCGCAATGCCACGATGGGGTCGAGGCGGGAGGCTTTAATGGCGGGCCATAGGCCGAAGAAGAGGCCGATACTGACCGAGACAATAAAGCCCGCGATCGTCGACCAGAGCGGAACGGTGGAAGGCAGGGCCGGAACGAGGGCTCGGATAAGGAAACTCAGGGTATAGCCAGCCAGGATTCCCATCACCCCACCTGTTCCCGTAAGGCTCATGGCCTCCAGCAGGAATTGCCAGGTGATATCGCTGCGGCGAGCGCCGATGGCTTTGCGCACGCCGATCTCCCGCGTCCGTTCCGTCACGGAAACCAGCATGATATTCATCACGCCGATGCCGCCCACCATCAAGCCGATCGAGGAGATCACGATGGTCACGAGGACTACGGTTCCCATAATGTCGCGGAACTGCTGGATGATGGAGTCCGCCGAGGCGATGCCGAAGTTATTAGGCTCAGACCACTTCACGTTTCGCCGGCGGCGCAGCAAACCCGTCACTTCATCCTTGGCCTGTTCGAGCTTGCCGGGATAAGCCATCGCCGTGATGAGGTTTTCCTTGGCGTCTGGATAGTATTTCCTGAACGTAAAATAGGGTACATACACGACGCGATCGTTGCCATTCTCGCCCAGGAATTGCTTGCGTTTGTCTAGCGTACCGATAACCTCAAAACTGTGGCCATCGACGTTGATGATCTTGCCGATGGGATCTTCGTTCGCGAACAAACGCTTGACGACGTCGGGGCCTAGCACGGCGACATCCCGCCGGTGGAGATCGTCAACGTTGGTGTAGAGGCGGCCGTCCTTCAGGTCGGAGTTCATTGTCTGGAAGTGTTCGGGCGATGGGCCGAAGAAATTAGCATCCACCATCTCCTGGCCCTTATACTTGGCAGTGACTGCGGGTCCCCAACGACGGGCTTCTACCGCAACCGTTTCCACCGAGGGGCACAGCTCACGGATGGCCATGGCGTCTTCGTAAGTCAGGGGCTTCCGCATGGCCTCTTCGTGAGTCAGACTGGTCTTGATCCCGGGATCGAACTTGTAGATGAACAGGGTGCGGGTCCCGAAACCTTCCATCATCTCCACCACCTGCTGGTCGAGGCCCTTGAAAATAGAAGCTACTCCGATGACCGTAGCCGTTCCGATCAGCACGCCCAGTATGGTCAGGAAAGCCCGGAACTTGTGAGTCCGAAGCGTGTCCAGCGCCAGGAGGAGGTTTTCGCGAACAGGTTGGCGTCGCTGGGTCATGCCTACGCCTCCGTCCGCAGGGCTTCGATGGGTTCGAGGTTCGCGGCCTTGCTGGCTGGATAGATCCCAAAGAAAAGCCCGACCCCCGCAGAGAGGAACAGTCCGACCAGCACCGCGCCCAAGGGGACGCTGGAGGTGAAAAAGATATTCACGATCTTGCTGATCAGCAGGGACAGCACGACGCCGGTAGCCCCCCCCGCCAGCGCCATAAGGCTGGCCTCAATGATGAATTGCATCAGGATATCGCCCCGCCGGGCGCCCAGGGATTTCCGGATGCCGATCTCGTGCGTGCGCTCCGTCACACTGGCGAGCATGATGTTCATGATGACGATCCCGCCGACCACCATAAAAACGGCCACGATCCCCACAGTGACCGCGAAGATGGACGCCGTCAATTGATGCCACATAGCCATGATGGTGTCCGAGGCGTTAATCCCGAAATTGTCGTCCTCTTTGTACGGAATGTGGCGCCGGGCCCGCATCAACGCCCGGACCGCATCCTCGAGGACCATCATCTGTTGAGCATCCCAGGCCTGCACGCTCACGGCCAGCTCCGGGCGCGCCATGAAGATCTTCTGAAAGGTGGTGAGAGGAATTTGGACGAACTTGTCCTGGCTCTGGCCAAACGTCGTCCCGATGCGAGCCGCCACCCCGATCACCCGGAAAGGGATGCCACTTACGTTGATCTCCTTGTCGATCGGGTCGAGGCTGGGGAAAAACTCGTCCGCGAGATCGTGGCCGATGAAACACACCATGGACTCGTGCGCGTAATCTGTGTCATTGATATAGCGTCCGGATTCCACCTTCGCCTGGCCGATATCAATCATGTTGGGGGTTTCAGCGGCGAGGTTCACCTCGTGCATGAGGTGGCCTTTGTACTTTACTTCGGCATCCCCCCAAAGGCCGGCCTCCGCGCCGATATTCTTATAGCCCTTGATATTGTCGCGAAGGAATTCAAAGTCTTCGATGCGGATGGCCTTGTTGCGATGCAGCGCTTTCAGCCAGGCCTCGCCGCTCGTTGTCCATTCCCACTGGTAGAGGATGAAGACATTGGTGCCCAGGTTAGCAATGTGGTCCGCGATGTAGAGGTTCATGCCATTGATGACGGACATCACGACGATCAGCGTGGTGGTGGCAATCACCACGCCCAGCAGGGTGAGGAAGGAACGAAGCTTGTGCGTGCGCAGCGCCTCCAGCGCAATCCAAAAGGCCTCCCGGGATGTGACCCAAAAGCCGGTCCTCCGACCCACTCCGGGTCTCAACTTGTGGAGAAGCACTTGAGGTTGGCTGAGTTCAGCCACGAGACCTCCTCCTGCCTGCTACCTTTGAGGTGCAATTTACTCGACCGTTTCGTCGCGTTCGATCTTTCCGTCGCGGACATGAATGATGCGATGAGCGTGAGCAGCGATATCGTGTTCGTGGGTCACCAGGACGATCGTGTTTCCGCTTTCGTAGAGTCGCTCGAACACGCCCATGATTTCCTCGCCGGTGGCCGAGTCCAGATTCCCTGTGGGTTCGTCGGCCAGGATGATGGAAGGGTTGTTCACCAGGGCGCGGGCAATCGCCACGCGCTGGCGCTGTCCCCCGGAAAGTTCGTTGGGCTTGTGGTGCATGCGTTCAATCAAGTCAACCTTACGCAGAGCCTCTTGGGCTTTTTCCAGACGCTCCTTGGCGGGGACTCCGCTGTAAACCAGAGGCAGTTCCACGTTGTGCAAGGCGCTGGCCCGGGAAAGAAGGTTGAAGGTCTGAAAGACGAACCCGATTTCCTTGTTGCGGATGTAAGCCAGTTCGTCGTCGGAGAGCTCGCTGACCAGCCGGCCGTTCAACCAATATTTCCCGCTGGTGGGCGTATCCAAGCAGCCGATCAAGTTCATCAGAGTGGATTTGCCGGAGCCCGAGGGGCCCATGATCGCAACATACTCGCCGCGTTCGAGTTCAAACGTCACTCCGCTGAGCGCGTGCACCGCGATGGCTTCGCCCATGTCGTAAGTTTTCCAGAGATTTTCCGTGCGGATCATTACCCCCACGGGTGGGGCCATGCTTTCCTGAGTTGAAGACGACGCCACTTGTGTTCCCATCGCCATGCGTGTTTCCTTTCCACTCGCCTCCGGCCCGTCCAGCATGTCATTCCGAGCGAAGCGAGGAATCTCTCAGTTCCTTTGTTTTCCAGAGCGAGATTCCTCGCTTCGCTCGGAATGACAGCAGATCCTGCTAGGAAGTAGGTCCAGCCGGCTTGAGGCCGCTATTGTCCACCTTCACCTTGGTGTGGTTCTTGAGCGAGCGGAGCACACTGAAAGGACCGGAAACAATCTCCTCATTGGGTTGGACGCCTTTGAGCACTTCCAAGTCTGATTGGCCCATGATGCCGGATTCGATGGGGACAAAGGCCGCCCGCCCGTCCTTAAGCAGGAAGGCTCCCTGCACTTCTTCCTTTCCTTTGTCCTTGGCCGAAGTGGTGGGCTGCGAGGTGGCGGCCTGCACCTTGTTCTTGGCCCCCTTGCTGCTCTCCTCTTCTTCCAATTGACGCCGCGTCCGGACAGTCAGTGCCTGGATGGGGATGGTCGCAGCGTTCTGGCGCGTCGCGGTCGTGATCTTTGCGGTCGTAGAAAGCCCTGGGCGGAGACCCGTCGGGGGATCATCCAACGTCACGACCACCTTGAAGTCCTTGGCTTCTTCCGTCGTCGATGTGCTCGTTCCTGTGGTAACCCCGGAGGTGCGGCCAACGGCGCTCTGGCCGATCTCCGTGACTTTGCCCTTGAATGTCTTGTTCGGGATGGCGTCAATCGTCACCTCCGCCGGTTGCCCGAGCCTCACGTTGACGATGTCGGTTTCATCCACCTTGACCTCGGCGGTAATCACCGCCAGATCGGAAACCTGATAGAGCAAGCTTCCGACTGCGTTTTGAATTCCCGGCACCACGTTCTCGCCCACGTGTACCGGTAAGGACGTCACGATGCCATTGAGGGGGGAGGCGTAAAGCGTTTTGTCGCGGGCATCCAAGAGCCCAACCAGCTCCGCCTGGTTCTGGGCCACTCGCGCCCGCGCGCTGTCAAGATTGTAGGTGGCCTGCTGAAGTTGGGCTTTGGCCTGGGCCACCTGCGCTTGGTTTGCATCCAAATTGGCCTGCGCCACCTTGACGTTGTTCAGGCGCGTGTCGAATTCATTTTGGGCAATCAGCCTATCGCGGAGCAAATCCTCCCCCCGCTTGAACTCCTGCTGGGCTCGGACAAGGTTCGCCTGGCCCGTTTGCAGGTTGGCCTGCGAAGTTTTCAAATTTGCCGCCGCCGACTGGACGGCCGCCTCGAGCCCCTCCACGTCTGCCTTGGCGGTGTTGAGGGCGGCATCTTGCGCATCAATGTTGGCAGTCGCCTGGACCGCCTCCGTCTTCAAGAGGAGTTGGCCTTTCCTGACGGTGGCGCCTTCCTTCACGAAAATATCGGTTATCTTGCCGAAGGAGTTCGCATTCACGTTGGCGAGGTTGGCGGTGGGCGGTTTAATCTCTCCCGAGGCCGTCACGATGGCCGCCAAATCCTGCCGCGTGACCTTGATGGTCTGAACAGTGACGACACCGCCCTTGCTCCAGATAATCCCGCCTGCCACAAGCCCCACCAGAGCTACCGCTCCCACAATCACCAGGATCATCTTCTTCTTTCTTGATTTCATGCCCTTCCCATTGCGAGGCCGGGAAGGAGTCCCGCTGGTTTCGTTTGTACCTTCGGGAGAAGTGGTTCGTCCGAGTTCCAGTTCAGTTACTTGGGCCACGGTTGTTTCATCCTTTTTTTCAATTGTACGTGCAGACATCAAACTCCCCCTCGTCATGCTGGGCTACCAGGCGCCTACGAAGCCCCTGTCGCTTCGGATCGACACCCCACCCCGTCGCCACGATGCCGGCTTCTAACCACACTACGCTTTTCAGACCCAAAAAGTTTCCCCAAAAGATTGCTCGCTCCTGCCAGTCGAACTCGAGGCTTATCCGCAAGGCTGGCGGGCCACGCTCTCGTGTGTCCTACCAAGCGATAACAAGGAAGATCGAGTCACATCACCTTTCGTGCTCATTGCCTTGGGAGATTCTCCAGGGCGTTCCTATCTATTCTAACTCTGCCCAGCGGCATAGAAAAGCCGAATTTGGCATCACAAGTAATCCCTCAGTCTCGGGTGGCAACGCATCTAGCGCCGGGCTTTAGCCCGGCACCTGCCGCCCTGAAGGGCGGCGCTACGCCACCCGAGACTGAGGGATTACGATCACAATCCGATAACTCGTACAATGGCACGCCCCATCATTGGCAGCGTCGGAGGGCAGGGTTCTGTCCGGGTTCTTTGTCCAGGGTGCTGGAAAAGACCTCGGTGGTATCCCTCCTTGCACGCTCGAAGGTGAGTCCAGCCGAGTCCCCCTCTCCCATTAGACGTTCCTGCGGGGGAGATGTCAGCTCGTTTTCGATTGGCTGACCTTCCTTACCTGGTCAAGCCACCCTTCATGCTTGCGCGGCATCAATATTCGTGTCAGACAAGAAGGGGTGCGCGACTATTTCGGCAGGGGAGTATGTCCTTGACTTTTCAAATCTCAAAAAATACAATCGGCACTGACCAAGGTTGGGGGAGGAGAGGTGTTCGTGTCTAATCGTGTCGAATTTGTCAGCCGGCGCGGGTGGCGTGTTTGTCTTTGGGTACTGTTTTCGGGATTCATGGTGTTGGGGTTGGCTCTTCCCGTCTTAAATGCGGCACCTCAAGAGCAGGAGAAGCCAAGCAAGGCGGAAAGACGCCGCCAGAAGGCGATCCAGAGAGAATTGGAGAGCCCTTATAAGAAATGGCTCAATGAAGAAGTTCCTTACATTATTACCAGTGAGGAAAGAGCGTCTTTCAAGAAACTCACTACAGACGATGAAAGGGAACAATTCATCGAGTCGTTCTGGGAGCGGCGCAATCCGAATCCTGGAAGTCCCGAGAACGAGTTCAAAGAGGAATACTACCGGCGCATTGCCTACGCAAACGAGCACTATGCCTCGGGTATCCAGGGTTGGAGAACCGACCGCGGGCGAATCTATATCATGTACGGCCCGGCGGACGAGGTAGATTCTCACCCCAGCGGTGGCAGCTACCTTCGACCTCAGGAAGAGGGTGGCGGCGAGACCGCCACTTACCCCTTCGAGCAATGGCGGTATCGTTATATTGACGGCATCGGGACCAACATAATTTTGGAATTCGTCGATCCGACGATGAGCGGAGAATATCACCTCACCATGGATCCAGGCGAAAAGGATGCTTTGCTCCACGTCCCGAATGCCGGATTAACTGACATGGAATCCATGGGCATGTCCAGCAAGGCAGACCGCTTTAGCCGTACCGACGGTATGACGACTGGCCAGTCCATGACTGGAACACCCGAGAGCATGGAAGAGTTCACCCGCCTTGATCTGTACGCGAAAATCTTTAAACCGCCTGAGGTCAAGTTTAAAGATCTGAAAGCTGTTGTGACCTCGAAGATTTCCGCGCAGCTTTTGCCCTTCGACGTTCGTACAGACTTTCTCCGCGTGACAGAGGAGACCGTGCTCACTCCCATTACGCTTCAAGTAGCTTACCGTGACCTGCAATTTCAGAACAAAGACGGGGTGATGCACGGCGTCATGGATATCTATGGTGAGGTGACCAGCCTGGGTGGCAGGAATGTCAATACATTTGAAAAGAGCTTGGTCTTGGACGTTCCAGAGCATGAATTTCAGCGTTTTTTGGAACGCAAGGCGGTATATCAAGAAGCCATCCCTTTGCGCCCGGGTCGCTACAAGCTGAGCTTGGTGATGAAAGACAACCTCAGCGGCCATATGGGATCGATGGAAATCGGCTTGGTGGTCCCGCGGTTTGACGAAAATAAGCTATCGAACAGTTCATTGATTCTCGCGGACCTCATTCAGCCTCTGCCTACGAATCAAGTTGGCACGGGCCCGTTCGTAATCGGGGGGACGAAGGTTCGCCCCAGCGTCAACCAAAGCTTTACGCGCGACCAGAAGCTTGGCATCTATATGCAGGTATATAACCTGGGTCTGGATGTGAAGACGCACAAGCCATCGTTGGATGTGGAATACGACCTGCTGAAGGATGGGAAATCCCTTCTAGCGCAACCAGAGGACGCAGCCAAACTGAAGGACGCCTCGCAGCAGTTTACCGTGGAAAAGCAAATGCCATTGAGTGTGCTTCAACCTGGCAAATACACGGTACAGATAAAGGTCACGGACAAAATAAATAAACAAACCCTTTTACCTTCGACCACTTTTGAGGTAAAGTAAGCGCGGCTTGTTATTTGCCGGCCAGGTGTTGGACGGTCTCGGGAGACCTGGACGATTCACATGAAAGCTCCAAACTCTAGAATCACGCTTTCAGCCATTCTTCTGGCGGGGACCCTTGTTTCGCCTTTGCTTAGTCCGGTCCGGGCCCTCGCATCGGAATATGGGCGTCTTTCGGGCATCGTCTCGGACAATCATGGCAATCCTTTGATGGGTGCCACGGTCTTGATCATTGGGCCGTTGTTGATTCCCACCGCCAGCACCGGGGAACAGGCGGAGCGGGTCATCACCGACGCCAAAGGCAAGTTCGCAGTTGGGCACCTCATTCCGGGCTGGTACTCCCTTCAGATTATTTCCCCAACACGGTTGCCCGCTCATCGGAACGGGATTAAGGTGGAAGCCGGGCAGACGTCCACATTGAAGTTTGTTTTAGGTGACGTCTTCGCCCCTTTGCGTTTTCAGATTCCCGATACTGGCGCAACCTCTTTGGGTGACGATTGGAAGTGGGTGCTGAGGACTTCCGCAGCCACACGGCCTATCCTCAGATACCGGCAGGAGGTTGCAGAGACCACCCCGGATGGTGTAACGCCTCTTCTGCCAGCCAGCCAGCGTCTTGTTGGCATGGTGCCGGGTTCTTCTTGCGGGGAGCCACTGGCCACGGACCCAGGCATGGGAAGCGTTTTGGCTTACCTTCGCTCGCTGTCCCCGGACTCCGATCTTCTGACGCTGGGTTCAGTCGCGGCCAACGGAACCCTGACATCTTCAGTGGGGACGGAGTATCGAAAGGGCTTGATCAAGGGTGATGCTGAGGAAATCTCTCTGGTCGTGCACCGATTGGGTTATGTAAGGGGCGTGACCGCTCCGGCTGGCGGCGGACAGCTTTCCGATTCCTATGCGCAGGGATTAGTCGCAAGCTACACCCAAACCCGTCACATTTATCCTCACCTGACATTGACGGCGGGCATGGATATTGAATACCTAAGTGCGCTTGGGGATGTGATGACCGCCCGACCGCGAATGAAGCTGGCTTACCACCTTTCCCGTTCCACCGACGTTGCCCTGCAGGTTGGGAAGGGACCATCCGATTCAGGGACTTTGCTGGAACGTGTCAGTAGGCTCGATTCTTTCCCGCTGCTGACGCTGCGAGGCTATCGGCCTGAGCTTGAGCAAGGCGACCATTCCGAGATCTCCTTGAACCGCCTTCTGAGTGGTTCCGCGCGGATCGAGCTCGCCGCTTACCACGACGGGATCAAGAACGCAGCGGTTTGGGGATCGGCTAATGCCGCGGCAACAAGCTGGCTTGCGGGTAATTACGTGGTGAACCCTGCCGTGGGTGGGATCTTTGTGAATATGGGTGATTACCACTCTTCCGGATATCGGGCGGCCTATTTACAACGTATAGGAAATCACGTCGAAACTCTTGTCGCCTACTCCGTGGGGGATTCCCTGTACGCACACGGTCTTGTCAACCATGCTCCAGAGGGAGATCTACACGGTGTGGTCAACCCCGTTCGCAGTGCCTCCTTGGCCGGAGGAGTTTCGGCCCGAATTCCCATCACTCGGACTCAACTGACGACTTCGTACGAATGGGTTCAGCGTGGACGCGTAACCATGGTGGATCCTTACGGCCAAGCCGATTTGCAACTGCAACCATTTTTGGATGTCCAGGTCCGCCAGCCCCTCCCTGCCCTTGCTTTCCTCCCCGCCCACATCGAAGCCGTCGCGGAATTCCGGAACTTGTTGGCCCAAGGCTACTCACCCTTGACCCAATCCGGCGAAATGACTCTGCTGTTGAGTTCAGCTTATAGGTCTCTCCGCGGGGGCCTTTCCGTAGAATTCTAACTTCTGGCGAATAGTTAGTGGGCTAAAAGTCTCTGCCTTGAAACCGATTCGTCATGGCGGTCTTCAGAAGTCCAAGTGTTTCCGCACCTGAAGGTTTCCAAAGAATAGGAACGGACTTACGGAAAATTGGAGGCCATATCCCGAATTCTGTAGCAGGCACTGCTACTATCCTGCTGATGTTGTATCTGATTGAAAATAGTAACTTTATTTGTTTAGTGGAAGTCCGACTACTGGAATCTAACTTGCTAGGGGTTGAAGGTGGTAGTCTAAACGGCAGCGGACAGCTCGCTGCATTCAGATGACAAAAGCTCCGCCTTACCGGTTTACGTCCGTTTCGCTGGCTATCCTTAGCCTGACGCTTATCGTGTTTGCCGTTGTCAATCTCCAGCAGCGGGCCCGCTATCGGCTGCCGGACGATGGGGTATCCTGGGTTGACTCCAAGAGGGGAGTGGAGGCATGGATTGTCACCCCCGATGGTCCAGGTGACCGGGCGGGGATCCGGGAGGGCGATCTCTTAGAGTCAATCGACAGAAAACCGATTCACGCGGCGGCTGACGCTGGTCGCGAGATCTTCCGCGAGGACATATGGTCTCAGCCAAGCTATACCCTAGCGCGGAATGGCGAAAAGTTCCAAACCTCGCTGGTTCTTGTTCCGCAAAAAGCGGCAGCGACGGTGCGATATTATCTCAGCCTAGTTGGCCTGATATACCTGGTCATCGGGACTTTTATACTATTGCGACGCTGGACGGCTCCTAAATCACTTCATTTCTATATCTTTTGCTTGGCGTCCTTTATCCTTTACACGTTCTCCTATACTGGAAAGCTGAATCTGTTCGATTGGACGGTGTATTGGCTGGAAGTTCTTGCCTTGCTTCTTCAGCCTGCGCTCTTCCTGCATTTCTGCCTTGGTTTTCCCGAGCAGAATACTTTCCTGCGCGGTCGGCGTTATGTGATCCCCTCCCTTTATGTGCCAGCGGTAGCCCTGGCGGCTGTTCATGTTCTTGTGGCCACGGAGCTCATGGTTCTCCCTATGCCCTTGCTC
>JBAVYG010000414.1:0-3239 GCA_049698675.1 Terriglobia bacterium | reverse complement strand
GGACGGGGGTGAGGGAGGGCTCGCCGACCCACGGCTTGCGCCGTGGGCTACATTCTTCCGCCCGCTCCGCGGGCTGACTTATTCAACGAACTTCTGATTCAGGACACTAGTTGTTGTCGAAGGGAATCGACGGCTAGCGGCACTGAGGTACATGCACGATGCATTGGAGGGCGTGCCTACTACCTCGCGAAAGTGGGAGGAAATTGCCAGGGATCAACATCCTCCGGATGAACTGTTTGAGAGGATTCCCTACATCAAGCTTGACTCCCGGGACGAAATCGAGGCGTTCTTGGGGTTCAGGCATGTGACCGGAATCATGGAGTGGAGGCCGGCGGAGAAGGCCCAATATATTGCGCGGCTGATCGAGAACAACGGCCTGACTTATAAGGAGGTGATGAGGAAGATTGGCAGTAAGACCGCTGTGGTGCGCCGTCACTATATTTCCTACCGTGTCCTGTTGCAGATGGAAGAGCACGAAGACATCTCGCTGGAAAAGGTGGAGCGAAAGTTCAGTGTGCTGTACCTATCGCTCCGGACTGTTGGCGTGCAGAAATATCTCCAAGTCGACATAGAAGCTGACCCTGATAAGGCGAAACGCCCGGTGCCCAAGGAGCAACTCCAGCATCTCGCCAATTTTGCGCTGTGGCTATTCGGAAATGATGAAACCCCGCCGATTGTCAAAGAATCGAGGCAAGTCGACAACTTTGGATTGATTCTTGAGAGCAAGAAGGCTGTGGAATACCTAGAGAGATCAGAAAGGCCAAGCTTTGAAACTGCCTTTCGTCTGGCCGGCGGTGATGAGCCGGAGCTTGTAAAGCTGATCGAACGGGCAGCGGATGACATTGAAGCTGCTCTGAGTAGGGTGCATCTTTACGTCAAATCCAAAAAAGTGCAGCAGGCGGTGGCGCGAGTTGGTCAGGACGCAATTCAGTTGTTAAAGATTTTCCCTGATATTCAAAATGCCGTTATGAAGGAGACGTGAAGTAATGTTAGCTGTTCCTTCTGTCGGAATGGCAGTCTCAACAAACACACACAACGTCGACGTTGGCGTTCTGTGCGACTGGATAGAGGCGAGCGTGCTCTTTCTTGACGAAGCACATCTATCCGATACTGTGGTCGTGGACATCCTGAAAGAGGAAGAAATATACCGAAGCCAGGAGTTTGCCTGGGAAATCGTGGAAGAGGCATGGTCCCAACTGGAGGACCGCCAAAAATGGATCGGCAAAGCCAGCCCAATAACAGTCGAGAGCCTCAGGTTGATACGTCATCGAGATTGGCAGCAAGCGCCAGCACACAGCTTCTATCTCGCACTCACACTTGCAGGGTTTTACCCAAAATGGGCCAGACGATTCGGACGCAATTTTACAGTGCAAGGTGAACTTTTTGAGAAGCTGACAAAGGAATCCGTGGAGTTGCTCTTCCCAGGATGGGTAGTCTACCCTACAGGCTGGGCCAGAACTCACGCAAAGAAGATCCCTGCTATCGTGGAAGAAGTGGCTAACCTACTCAGTGAGTCGAAGGGTGATATTAAGCGGTGGGTAGGACTTCACGCCAATGAGGCTGGTCTCGACCTGCTATGCTATCGACCGTTTCCAGACGGGAGAGTGGGTATACCCGTGTACCTAATGCAATGCGCGAGCGGCGCGGACTGGGTGGAAAAGCTGCATACGCCTAACATAGAGATATGGAGGCAGATCGTCCAATTCGCGGCGCGTCCCGGCAAGGCCTTCGCCATGCCATTTGCGCTCACCCACGACGAATTCCCGTCAAAATGCCTGGCAGTAAACGGATTGACGCTAGATAGGTATCGTCTGCTCTCGTCTGGTCGCGATAACCCAGACTGGGTTCCAGCAGACCTAACGCACGACATTGTTGCGTGGTTGGAGCCTAGACTTGCTACTTTACCCCAATATAGCGAATAAATCCCTCCGCCCTTCAAGGTTTGTGGACCAAGTCGAATTGAGCTTCGGGGTGCGACATTGTGAATGTTTTGCACGGAACTTTTCGAAGATGAAAAGGCTTCTTTTGCTCTGGGCAGGCCAATTCTGAGCAGAACAGAGCTTCTGCAACCATCTTGACGATCTCAACATTAACGGCATTCCCCAAGGCCTTGAACGCGCTCGTTGGATTCTCCGGCAGGAGCCTGAGTTCCTCCATGCTCTGAAGTCGAGCGCACTCCCGAGGCGTCATGTATCGCTTTTCCCATGCGATGATCGGGACTTGGGTCGTCGTCATCGCAACAAGCGAAGGTGCGGTAGTTGGCCTCTTTACCCGGACGCCGGATGCGCGGAACTGGATAACGTATCGCCAGATATCTCGCTCTTCACCCTTGCAGTTCCACTCAAACTTCTGGAGACTGGGTGGAAACTCCAATATCTTGGGTATCCACGGTCTTATGCGCTCGCGGTGCCTTTCAAAAAACTCACGGTTCTGACGTATGAATAGGACTTTCCAGTGGGGGAATCTGTCCTCTTCAGTCCGGGCGTAGGAGGGGAGCGCTTCCATGACTTTGTGCGCCGGGACCCTTCTGAGCAACTTTCCATGGCTTCCGCGGAATTCGCGGAGCCGCTCAACGCCAAGGGCGAAGGGCGTTCTCTCCTCGAATGGGTAGGTCGCCCCGAATTCCATCGACCAGATAGGGAATGACGGCAAGTCGTCGTCCTTACGGAAAAGCTTGATGAACTGCTGCCACGCTCTGAGGCACTTAACGACTCGTGGCGAAAGCGGCCGTGCATCAGCCGGGTCTTCGTCCAGGATTTTTTGCAATGACAAGGTGGGATTCTGCTTGGGCTCCGGCCACGCAAATCCATCAAGGCCGCGCCGGCTGCCAACAACAAATACCCTTTCCCGAATTTGGGGTATACCGAACTGGTGAGGAGACAGGTAATGCGAGTCAATGTTGTATCCTGCCTGAATAAGTCCGCTGGCAAGATCTTGCCAAGTTTTCCCTTCGTTGTGCCGCGGTAAGTTTGGAACATTTTCTAATAACACGTAACGAGGCTTTTGCGCCGCAGCAATCTTCAGAGCGTGATCGAAAAGGTCTCCTGATTTGGGACAGTCGAACCCCTGCTGCTCTCCTGCCTTTGAGAACGGTTGGCACGGAAATCCCGCACACAAGATGTCGTGGCCAGGGATCGAGGAAACAGGAACCGTGCGGATGTCTCCTTCGGGCTGAAAGCCGAAATTTTTCCTGTACAATTTTCTGAGGCTTTCATCGATTTCGCTGGCGAATACACAGG
>JBAVYG010000413.1:0-2289 GCA_049698675.1 Terriglobia bacterium | reverse complement strand
TTTAAGTGGGCACTTCTCATCCTTTTGAACGTAGGGATGGCCCCCATCGGCGGTTTGCTGGCATTATTCTTTACCGGAACGCACTTCAGTGTTTCCTCTGGAGTTGGATTCCTGACGCTATTCGGTGTCTCCGTGCAGACGGGCCTAATCATGGTTCAGTATATCAATCAGCTCCGCGCACGTGGGCAGGCGGTGATGGAGGCAGCCGTGGAAGGCGCGATCCGACGTCTCCGGCCGATAATGATGACCATGTTGGTCGCAACTCTGGGCCTGCTGCCGGCGGCCCTCTCTCACGATATCGGCTCGGATTCTCAGCGGCCTTTCGCCATCGTGAATGTCGGCGGCTTGATTACCAACCTCCTCATAAGTATCATTCTCCTCCCCACCCTTTACGTCTGGTTCGCGCGCCCCTCCGACACATTGCCGAGTCCTGAACAAGGAGTTGGAGAGTAGTAAATTGGGGCAAGGGGATTGCCCCCTGCGGCTCACCGCCAAGCCAAGGTGGTTACTGAATTCTCTTTCAATGAAACTCCGGCCGCCATATTCGCGAGCCGCAGCTCGATCGCCCTTGCGGGTCCCGCGTTGGTAACGACAAGCACCTGTTGGCCGTCTGGGTTTTCAAGGGCGACGTGCTGTAGATCAACGGCCGCGCTCTGCGAGTCAAAGCGGCGAGCCCCGCGACGGATGACACGGGAGTAATGAGCAAAGGCCCAGTATAGTCCGCTGCGTGTGATCTCCTTGGTCTGCGAGTTGATCGTCACCACGCCGCCGCATGAGAACGGTCCGATATTCGGCCGGCCTCGCTCATCGAGAGCCAAGTTCCAGGAGGTGATGGAGCGGCACCAGTTGCGCAGGATCCCACTGAAAGTCACACCCCACTCGCACCAATCTGTCAGATAGCCGGGGTCTCTGTAGTCCGCGCCGCCTTCCGTCCAATACATCTCTACCGCGGGAAAGGCCTCATGGACCCTGGTCATCATGTCGGGAATACCAGCGTAGCCGTGCCAGGCAACGGCATTGCAGTATTTGCGAAGCTTGTCGTTCTCCAGTTCGTCCACGACGCGTCCCCACAAATTGTAGTTGTGGTCCAAAATCCAGATCTTGGCTGGTATCGCACTGCTTTCCAAAAGCGGGCCCAGATGGTCGCGCACGAATTCAATTTCGCTCTCCTGGGACCAGGTGCAAGCAGGCATTCTGCCATCCTGATCTGCATCCACTTCGTTCTGTGGTGTTACCGCCTGCACCGGCACGCCCTCGGCTGCGTACCCCTGCAGAAACTTGAGGAAGTATTTCGCGTAAACCGGCAAGTAATGGCGGTACATTGCGCCGCCCAGCATCGTGCCGTTGAATTTCATCCAGCCGGGCGGGCTCCAAGGACTAGCAAAAAGGAACAGATCAGGATTCGCCTGTCGCGCCTGGCGCAGCACAGGCAGAATGTATTCGCGGTCGTGTTCGATCGAAAATCGCGTGAGATCCGGATCGGGCTCGCCCTCATCGAAACTGTAAACCTTTACCGCGTAGTCGCTCGATCCGACGCAGATGCGGCAAACGCTCAGCCCCATTTCCGAGGGATGGAACATCTCATGGAACAGTTGCTCGCGCACTGGGGGTGCGAGCTGATTGAACATGTAGCAGGCAGCGTCGGTAAAGGCGCCCCCAAATCCCAAAATCTCCTGGAACTTCTTGCTTGGGTCCAACTGGATCTGATCGGCCCCAGGGGTCTCCCGGGCTGGACCCCACAGGGCCCGAGGGGCGGCGGCAAAGCGTTCTTTGCCGGACGTGACCCAAATGGAGATCTCCCCGCCAATATTCGGAGTCTTGTTTCCCGGCCCGGCCAATGCGGCCGCTTGCCGGACTGCCCCTTTAGCAGCAATTGCTGCCGCCAGCCCCAGAGCTGACATTCCGAGAAAATCACGCCGCGAACTTTGTCCTGTCATTGCCGCCTCCCCTAATCCATGTGTTTCCTTGCGAAAACTATTGTAGCGCCACAAGGGCCAAGCTCTCTTATCAGTACTTAGGAAATACCGGCCTGCTTCTTTCGACCGGAACGATGCCTTCGCCCTCTTTCACATTATAGAAGTGGTCGGCAGCCAAGTCAGTGAGGATTTCCGTCTTCCCCATCGGCCAAAAGATTTCGATTTTATCGAAGCGTTCCCTGCTGCCGAGGCCGAAGTGAATTCGGAGATCATGCTGGGAGAGGTGACTGCCCCAGGAGTTCAAGAACGTACCCGCCGATCAGATCGTCAAGGTGAAAGAGCCGCCCAGGTAGCCGGGGACGACCCGGTTCAT
>JBAVYG010000412.1:0-12337 GCA_049698675.1 Terriglobia bacterium | reverse complement strand
CTTGGATGCTTACGGGAAGGCGGGGAAGCTCGCGAAGGCCGAGGAGGTGTTCGCGCAGGCGCAGGCGATGGGGCTGGCGGATCAGGTGACGTACAACGCGCTCTTGGACGCTTACGGGAAGGCGGGGAACCTGGCGAAAGCCGAGGAGGTGTTTGCGCAGGCGCAGGCGATGGGGCTGGCGAATGAGGTGACGTACAACGCGCTCTTGGATGCTTGCGGGAAGGCGGGAAACCTGGCGAAAGCCGAGGAGGTGTTCGCGCAGGCGGAGGCGAGGGGGCTGGTGAATGAGGTGACCTACAACGCGCTCTTGGACGCTTACGGGAAGGCGGGGAACCTAGCGAAGGCTGAGGAGGTGTTTGCGCAGGCGCAGGCGGCGGGGCTGGCGAATGAGGTGAGGTACGGCGCCCCAGTGGATGCCTATGCGAGGTCCCGCGAATCTGCCCGACTTTTGTCCACTTTCGACGAAGCCATTGGCCAAGGGCCAGGCCTACTTCCGCTTGACAAAGCCGTCCTCGCGACGACCTTGTTTTGTATCCGGTAGGCCGAGAAGACGAGTTTTTTGGAGTGATTCCGACGGATTTTCTGAGCCAGGAGCTGCTTCTTTTCTACGCCCGTCTCCATCACAGGCCGGTTGTAGCCTTGAGGAATCTGCAGAGCTTTGCGGACATCAGCTCCCCCGCGCAACTTGTTTGCCGGTACAGATTAGCTTCATCGGGTTACACAGGCGGAAATGGGGGAGTTCAACGGATCAAGAGCGAAATCCTGGCGATGGTCGAGCGTCCCGCCGACGTCTCGGTTTTCTCCAGAGTAGCTCTTACAGACACGTTAGCCCGTTGCCACCACCTTGAAGGAGACTGGGGTGGGATGTACGGAGCTTGGGAGCACGTATCCGACACCACGCTCGATAGCACCTCCCGCGTCGCGTATTATGCAGGCCATGGCCGGGATTCTGTCACGTGGGGGCTGCACAATGGCAAGACTGTCGAGGAAGACCTTCGGCTCGTACTCCAAGGCAGCAATGAACTACTTACGGCGTTATCTCTGGCCCGAGCTTCGGGCACGATGTCGCCTGGTCGTGCTGCAATATATGGCGACGTTGTCGCTGGCATGACGCAGGTCCGCCGAGGTCTCGATTTCCTCCCCCGCTCCAAGAGAAGCAGCATCTTGGCCTCACTCCGTTCCCGAACCTCGATCAATGTGTGGCAACAGCCGCTGCGGTCGGTAACCGTGATCCCACCCGACGTCATTCAGGACGCCGTGTCTGGGCAACGCGCTGTAATCGACATGCTGCAAATGATCTAGGGGCCGGGCAGGACAGATCCGGACAGGGGGAGCGGTGGCCCGCCTTCCCCCACACCGGCCTCTGTCGTCAGCTTTCAACCTTCAACGTTCGACTCCACTACGCCGTCAACTTGCGTGGCCTGCCATGCAAGCGGCGGATCGAAGGAGACTGTGGGCTATCCCGCTCCAGCGGGACCCGCTACGCGGGCCGGCGGGACCTGCCCCTTCCGATTCCTAACGAGGCATGACCTGTCGGTCTGAGGCAACGCCTCTTTAGAGGTTCTGCTTGAAGAATTCCAGCAAGCGCTGGGTGAGGTAGTACCTCGCTGCTTCAGCAGCGAATCCGTGCTTTTCTCCCGGCTGGAGGTAGAGATCGAAGAGTGTGCGCGCCTTGACTAGCGCTTCCACGAAGTTCAGGGTGTTCTGCATGTGGACATTGTCGTCGTCGGTGCCCTGGATCAGCAGCACTTTGGCTTTCAACTTATCGGCGGCCTCGAGCGGTGAGGAAGTTTTGTACCCCTCCGGGTTTTCCTGGGGCGTGCGCATGTAGCGCTCGGTGTATATGCTGTCGTAGAACTTAAAGTCGGTGACGGGACCACCCGCCGCGCCGCACTTGAACACGTCAGGTGCGTGAGTCAGCGCATAGAGCGTCATATAGCCGCCGTAGGACCACCCGGTAATGCCGATCCGCATGGGGTCGACATAAGGGAGAGACTTCAGGTAGGCGACGCCGGCAAGCTGGTCTTCAAGCTCGTAGTGCCCCAAGTTCTTAAACACCCTGGATTCCCAAGCGTGTCCTCGCCCCCACGCGCCGCGATTATCGAGCGACCACAGGATGAAGCCTTGTTCCGCGAAGAGATGGTCACTGAGGGAAGTCAGGCCCCAGCGGTTCTGGACCAGTTGGATGCCAGGGCCGCCGTACACTTCCACGATGACCGGATATTTCCTCGCCGGGTCAAAGTCCGGTGGCTTCACCAGGCGCGCGTAGAGCGTGGCGCCGTCTGGGGCTTTCACTTCTACTAATTCCGTCCTGCCCAGCGCGTAATCATCGAGATGGGGTGTCTGCTTGCTCAGCGTGGTGAGGAGCGACCCATCCGCCTTGAGCAGCCGGGTTTCCGGCGGGTCATGGAGTGAGGAAAAGTGGTCGAGCAGAAACTGGCCATCCGGCGAGAGGTTCAGCTCGTGGACCCCGGGCTGCTGTGAGAGGCGCTCCAGGCCGCTGCCATCCAGCCTCACGCGGTAGAGCTGGCGCTCGCGTGGGTCCGGGTTGGTGGCCGCGAAGTAGGCCCAGCCGCCCTTTTCGTCCATGCCAATGATGGGAATGTTTTGGAAATGCGGACGATCGATCATCCAGTTGCCGTGGGTAAGCTGCTTCTGGAGCTTTCCGTCGCGGCCATAGAGATAGAGGTGCAACCAGCCGTCTCGCTCCGAGAGCCACAGGAACCGCTGGTTGTCGCCGAGGAAGTGCGGCGGCTCGAGCGAATTGATCCAGTACGCATCCTTTTCTGTGAGCAGAAGGCGATGGGCGCCTGCGGCAGCATCCCAGAGATGGACGTCCAACTCATCCTGGGCGCGGTCGAGGGTGAGGAACGCGACCGCCTTCGAGTCAGGCGTCCAGGAAAACCAGGGGCCGAAGTATTCGACGGATTTCGCCACGGTCGGCGTCCAGCTCTGGTGCTGGCTGCCTTCTACGGAAACGACGTGGAGAGAAGGAATGGGATTCGGGTCACCCGACTGAGGGAACCGCTCCTCGCTAAGTTCCACGTGGTTGGACAAGTAATGCGTTAGCGGGTATCGAGGCATGGGGGCGTCGTCGAGGCGAAGGTAGGCAATCTTCTTCCCATCCGGCGACCACTCGTACGCTCGGCCGGTGGCACGATTGGCAAGTTCCTCTTCGTAAACCCAATCGAGTTTGCCGTTCATCACGTTTTCGTTGCCGTCGTCCGTGAGCTTTTCACGAAGTCCCGTCCTGAGGTCGAGGGCGAAGAGGTTGTTCTGCTCCACAAATGCCACACGCTCGCCCGTAGGAGAAAATGTCGCGTCCTCCACCGGCACAGCGTCCTTAACAAGGGATTTCATCTGGCCCGTCGCCAGGTTGTAAAGCCAGATATCCTTTTCACCCTGGAGTAGCAGCGCGTCGCCGCCCGGAGACCATTGATATGAAGAGAGGTCGAGCTTCCCGCCTTCAACCATGTCGTTGGGAGGTCCGAGAAGAACTCGCTCCTGGCCGCCCGCAATGTCGTAGAGATAAAGGGTGAGGGCAGCACCCTTGCCGGAGCCCTGGCGCTTGATGTAGCTGATCTCCTGGCCCCCCGGACGCCATTCCACGCGGGAGAGGCCCATCGTGATTAGCCCTTGCGGGTGGGTGACCAACTCGATGGTCAGAGGCTTCTTCGCCTCTTGCGCGTCAACTGCGGCCCCGGCCAAAAAGAGTAATGCGAGCAAACTGAGTAGACGTCTCACGATTCCCTCCCCGCTGAAGACCATGCTCGAGCCTCCAGCTTCGTAGTAGGCGCTGCAATTTCCAATCACCGAATTGGAAAAGCCACATTATAGCCCTGAAGAGCGCGTCTCGTCGCGTGCTGGCCCTACCCTGAAATTTAATCCGGATAACTAACGCCTACAAAATGATCCCGCGCCGAGAATGCCCTAAAATATTTGGATCGATATTTCGTCTACACTACTGGATGCATGACGCGCTGAGCATCGAAATCATGACCGACGAGCAAAACTACCGCATCGCGGAGACCATCGAGCGCGAGCAAACCCGCCTGCGCAACTTCATTCGCAAGCGCGTTCTGGACGAAAGCGAGGCAGAAGACATTCTGCAAGAGGTCTTTTATGAACTCGTACAAGCTTACCGGTTAATGAAACCCGTGGAGCAAGTGGGCGCATGGCTGTTCCGGGTGGCGAGGAATCGCATCATCGACCGATTTCGCAAGCGGCGGCCGGAGGCGGCAAGAAGCAATGCGGGAGAAGGAGAGGGAGAGTTGTTCCCGTGGGAAGACCTCCTCCCCTCGCCCAATGCAGGCCCGGAGGCAGCCTACGTGCGTGAGGTACTGCTAGAAGAACTTGACGCGGCTTTGGACGAACTTCCGCAAGGACAGCGTGAGGTGTTTGTGGCCCACGAACTCGAGGGCCGTAGCTTTAACGACCTGGCAGCGGCGACCGGGCTGAGCGTGAACACCTTGCTCTCCCGCAAGCACTACGCGGTGCTCCGCCTGCGGCGGCGCTTGCGGGCCATTTACGACGAATTCAAGAAAGCATGAGGGTAAAAACGATGAAAAGGCATTGGATTTTGCGAGGATTGAAATTTCTACTGTTCGGTGCGCTGGCGGCAACGATATTCAGCTTTGTGGTCATGTGGCTGTGGAACTGGCTGATGCCGGCCATCTTCGGTCTGCATGTCATCAGTTTCTGGCGGGCTTTGGGCCTCCTGGTGCTGAGCAAGATCCTCTTCGGCGGTTTCCGTGGCCGGCCCGGCTTCCCTGGAGCCTGGCGGACGCGCCTGATTGAGCGCTGGGAACAAATGACCCCGGAGGAACGGGACAAGTTCCGAGCCGGCATGCGCGCGGGCTGTGGTCACTCTGCGCCTCCCGCGGCCGCGCCGAAGGCGTAGCAGATGCCTCCGTCGCGCGGACCCAGGCCTCTGCGTTCGCGCGACGGGAATGAGGGTTTCAACTTATCTTCCCACCGCCCTGGGAAAATTACACTCGGCCCTTATTGAACGTCCAAGAGACTCGAGCCTGGTGAAAATCAGTTGACAATACGTTTCATTGCAGCTATCTTTCTGTCGATGAATAATGACTGACTGTTCAGTCATTTTCTGGAGAGAGCCATGAGGGGAATGAATTTCAGGCGAGTAAAGGCTGCCAAGTCCTCTCCGCGCCGGCGGGAGTTGAAGCTGCATCGCCAGGAGGAAATCCTGGCAGCCGCTCTCGAGGAGTTTGGAGCCAACGGATATGCGGCTACCCGCCTCGAGGATGTGGCCAAGCGGGCGGGCATCGCCAAGGGAACGATCTATCTCTACTTCCGGGATAAGGAACGGCTCTTTCGGGCGGTGGTCCGCACTTTGATTCAAAAGCGCATTGACGCCCTCACGGGGATGTTCAGCGGGTCGGCGGAAGAATTGCTTCGCGAGCTGCTTTCGCAGATGTACAAGGTGGTGAGAAACGCCAAGGCGCGGTCCATCGTTCGCATGCTCATTGCCGAGAGCGGCAAATTTCCTCAGCTTGCTGACATTTACCATCGGGAGGTTATTGGGCGGGGTTTGAATCGGGTCCGCCGGGTGCTCAAGAAGGGTGTGGCTACGGGTGAGTTCCGGCAGACGAAGGCCGCGCAGTTTCCGCAGATCCTGGTCGCGCCCGGCGTTCTGGCCATCGTGTGGCAACTGCTTCACGGGGAGCGGCACCGGCTCGACCTTGACGCATACGGGAAGGCGCATCTGGAGTTCGTACTGGACAGCCTGCGGAAGAAGCCGGATTGAAAGCCGCGAGGTGATCGAGGCGGCGCGGCAAAGGAGAAGGTCCATGCGGTCGAGAGCAAGGTGGGTCACATTGTTCGTGGCGTTGTCGTTTGCGGGCGGAGCGCCCGTGGATGCGCAACAGACCGCTCCGCGGCGGCTGACACTGAGGGAGGCGATTAGCTTGGCGCTGAAGCAGAACCTCAGCGTGCGCGTGGCGAGTACGCAAGTGGAGGAATTGCAAGGCACGCGCGAGCGGCGGGGGGCTTCCTTGCTGCCGCACGTCAACGGGAACGCGTTAGCCAACCGCGAGAATATCGATTTGCGCGCCATGGGAATTTCCTTTCCCACGATTCCTCCCATCATGGGAATCTCCTTTCCCACGATTCCTGCCGTCGTCGGTCCGTTCGCGCATTATGATTTCCGCCTTTCGGCGAGCCAATCCTTGATTGACCGCCACGCCTACCACAACTGGAAGGCCAGCGAAAGGCAAGAGGAGGCCGCCAAGCTCGATTATCAGGACGCGCGCGATTTGGTGATCCGCCAGGCCGCAGGGCTTTATCTTGACTCCCAGGCTTCCGCCGCGGAGGTGGAAGCGGCGGAAAGTCGCGTGACGACTTCCGAAACCCTGGAGAAATTGGCGCGCGATCAACACGCCCAGGGACTGGCAACCGCTGTGGACGTGGTTCGCGCCCAGGTGCAACTGGCGCGGGACCAGCAGAACCTGCTGGTAGCGCGCAACACTTATCAGACTTCCCTGCTCGTCCTTGCCCATTTCCTCGGACTGAGCCCCGGCGCCCCGCTGGACTTGGCCGAGCCCTTGAAATTCCATCACGTGGAGTCAGCCGATGCAGACCAGGCGCTGCACAGCGCCCTGGAGGCGCGATCCGACTACGCCGCGCTTTTCAAGCAACGAGATTCAATTGTCGAGCAGCTCAAGGCCTCTCGAGCGCGCTATCTCCCCACCCTGTCGGTTAACGGCGATTATGGAGCCATCGGGCGCAACTTCGGCTCCATGGCTGGAACCGGCGAGATTCAGGGAACGCTCACGGTCACCTTGTTTGACCGGGACCGCGCCGGAGAGAAGACGGAACTTCAAAGCCAGTTGAAACGCCTTAACGCGCAAATTGACGACCTCAGCCGCGAGATCGAGCAGGAATTGCGCAAGGCGGTGCTGGACCTGGAATCCACCGAGAATCAAGTGACCGTCACCGAAGCAGCCCTCCACCTGGCAGAACGCGAGCTCAGCCTGGCGCAGGACCGTTTCCGCAACGGGGTGACGGACAACATCGAGGTGGTGACCGCGCAGTTCAGCCTGGCCAGCGCGCAGGATGACCGCATCCTGGCCCTGGCGCGGCACGCCGACGCCGTCATGGCCCTGGTGCGCTCGCTGGGGGGAACCGAAAAGATCTACCAAACGTACCTCGCCGAGCCCTGAGCATTGCGAGCTCGAAAGTCGAAACTCGAAAATCGAAACTCGGCCCGATTTTCGAATTTCGAGTTTCGAATTTCGATTCTTGTGAGGCAGAGGTAAAAAGCCATGAAACGTGTGATTCCGCTCCTGGTGCTATTGGCGATTGGTGGCGCCGTGGTCTACTTCCATCCCCAATGGTTCCGCAAGCCCGCCGTGGAAAACGTGCTCAAGCTCTCCGGCAACATTGAAGCGCACGAGAGCCTGGTCAGCTTCAAGGTGACCGGCCGCATCATCGCTCTGCCGGTGGAAGAAGGCATGACCCTGAAATCCGGCGACTTGCTGGCCCGCCTCGATAGCGATGACTACCGGCAACAGGTGGCCGAGGACGAATCCGCTATTGCCGTGCGCGATCGGCAACTCGCCCTCGGTCTGGCGGGCAGCCGGACGCAAGACATCGAGTCCGCCAAGCTCGCGGCGCTTGACGCTCAGGCCGACCTCGAGCAGAAGAAGAAGGATTATGCGCGTTACCAGGCGCTTTACGAAAAGGACGAAATCCCGGGACAGACGCGCGACTTGGCCGCCACCAACGTCACCCGCGCACAGGCGACTTATGATCGTGCGCAGCAAATCTACAACGAACTCGTGGAAGGAACGCGCAAGGAAGAACTTGCCGTCGAGCACTCCAATGTTCACCAAGCAGACCAGAACCTGCAAATGTCCCGCATCCGGCTGACCTATACGGTGCTGCGCGCGCCCTTCAATGGAGTGGTGCTGGTGCGGCAGGCGGAGTTGGGAGAGGTCGTCTCACCCGGCACGCCCATCGTGACCCTCGCCGATCTGGACCATCTGTGGGTCCGGGTATACGTCCCCGAGACGGATCTCGGCAAAGTGCACTGGGGGCAGGTGGTTGACGTGCGGACCGATACTTATCCTGACAAGATTTATCACGGCCGGATTTCATTCGTCTCTTCGGAGGCGGAATTCACTCCCAAGAGCGTGCAGACGGAGAAAGAGCGCGTCACGCTGGTTTACCGGGTCAAAGTGGACGTGGAGAATCCGAACCGAGAGCTGAAGCCGGGAATGCCGGCAGACGCCATAATCAAACTGAAGAACAGTTCGACGTAGAGGCGGCTTTATGCCGCCATCTGGCGAGGTAAACTCGCCGCTACAAAAGTGAGCGCGCCATGAGCACCTCTCCTGCCATCATCGTATCCTCGCTGAGCAAGCACTTCGGTGAAGTGCCTGCCGTGGATGGCCTCAGCTTTGAAGTTTATGCGGGAGAAATTTTTGGTTTGGTCGGTCCTGACGGCGCCGGCAAAACCACCGCCCTGCGGATGTTGGCGGGCGTGCTGTCGGCGGATTCCGGCTCGGCACAGGTGGCCGGCTTCGATGTGGTTCGCGACCCGGAGGGCGCCAAATTGCAACTCAGCTACATGTCGCAGCGATTTGGCCTCTACGAAGATCTCACCGTGGACGAAAACCTCCGGTTTTACGCGGATTTATTTGGAGTGGTTCGCAAGCAGCGCGAGCAGCGCTCCCAAGAATTGCTGGCGGCCGCGGGCCTGGCCGAATTCCGAAGCCGCCTGGCGGGAAACCTTTCCGGCGGGATGAAGCAAAAGCTTGGCTTGGTCTGTGCGCTGATTCATACGCCGAAAGTGCTGCTCCTCGACGAACCGACCAACGGAGTCGATCCCGTGTCACGGCGGGATTTCTGGCGCATTCTCTATTCACTGTTGGCCGAGGGCGTGGCGATTCTCACTTCCACGTCGTACCTCGACGAAGCCGAGCGCTGTCATCGCGTGGGGCTCCTCTATCGCGGACGGATGCTTTTCTGCGATCGGCCGGAGGAGCTGAAGAAGAGATTTCCCGGCGAGATTCTGGCGGTGCACGCGGCGCAGCCGGCGCAGGTGCGCGCGGCGTTAGCGGGCGCCCCCGGCGTGCGCAGTGCGTTGCTGGTGGGCGACCGCGTCCACCTGTTTGTGGACCAAGCCGCTCGCCGGCTGCCGGATTTGCGCGCGCGGCTGGAATCCGCCAGCGTGGTTTACGATTCCATCCAGCCCGTAGCGGCGACCATTGAGGACTTGTTTGTATCAGCCGTCGAGAGCGAGCCAGAAGCTGCCGGGGGAACGAAACCTTTATGAATGGAAGCGAGCCATCCGTGGTGGTCGAAGACTTGAGCAAGCGCTTTGGGACCTTTGTGGCGGTGGACAGCATCAGCTTCCAGGCGTACCGCGGCGAGATCTTCGGCTTCCTCGGCCCCAACGGCGCGGGCAAATCCACGACCATCCGCATTCTCTGCGGCCTGCTCCGGCCCACTTCCGGGCGGGCGCGGGTAGCGGGGATTGACGTCGCCAAAGAGCCTGAGGCGGTGCGCCAGCAGATTGGCTACATGTCGCAGAAGTTTTCCCTCTACAACGATTTGAAAGTTATCGAGAACCTACGCTTTTTTGCCGGGCTGTACAGTGTTCCCGGCAAAGTTCTTGCCGCGCGTCTGGCTTGGGCGCTGCGCATGGCGGGACTGGAAGGCCGCGAGCAAACCGTCACGCGCGACCTGGCCGTCGGCTGGAAACAGCGGTTGGCGCTGGGGTGCGCGGTGCTGCATCGCCCCCCCATTGTCTTTCTCGACGAGCCGACTTCGGGCGTCGACCCCGTTTCGCGCCGGCAATTTTGGGAATTGATCCAACAGATGGTGGGCGAGGGCATCACGGTGTTCGTCACCACGCACTACATGGACGAGGCGGAATACTGCAATCGCCTGGTGTTGATCGATCGCGGGCGCATTGTGGCCATGGGCACGCCCGCAGAACTGAAGACTCGATCCATGAAAGACCAGCTCCTGCTGGTGGAATGCGAGCCGCTGGGGCCGGGACTCGAAGCGCTGAGCCACGCGCCGGGCGTGCTCGACGCGGCGGTCTTTGGAAGCAGTCTGCATGCCGTCGTGGCTGACGCCCAGGCTGCCATGCCCGGAATCCGGGCGGCCTTGGAGGCCGGGCAGGTCCGCGTCGGCCGGCTGGAGCAGATTCCACCCAGCCTCGAGGACGTCTTCGTCGCCCTCACCGCCGCGCGTGAATCCAAACCGGGGAGAGCCGCATGAGCCTGCGCCGCATCCTGGCCATGATGCGCAAGGAAGTCATCCAGATCTGGCGAGATCCGCGCAGCCTCCTGGTCATCTTTGCCATGCCGATTGTGCAGCTTGTCATTTACGGCTACGGTGTGAATCTGGACATCAAGCACATTCCCCTCTGCGTGTACGACCGCGACGCGACACAAACCAGTCAAGACCTGCTGAAGCATTTCCAGGCCACTGACTATTTCACGATTGTTCATGTCGCGGAAAACTATCACGACGTCATCCAGCAGATTGACCGGGGCGCCTGTACGGTGGCCGTGGTGGTGCCGCCGCAGTTTTCGGAAGAGCTCCACTCTCGCGGGCAGGCCCCTGTGCAAGCGCTGCTTGATGCCAGCGACAACAACACCGCCAGCATTGGCATGGGCTACGCGCTGAGCATCATCCAAGCCTACTCCCAACAAGTACAGATCGAATGGCAGCAGCGCCACGGCCTGCCGCCTGTAACCCCCAACGTCACCTTCCAGCCACGGACATGGTTCAATGAAGATTTGGAAAGCATGGCCAATATCGTGCCCGGCGTTGTAGCCATGGTGATGGCCGTAGTGGGCGCATTCCTGACCTCGCTAACCATCGCGCGGGAGTGGGAGCGCGGCACCATGGAACAGCTCATCGCCACCCCCGTGGGCAAGCTGGAAATTCAGATCGGAAAGCTGATTCCCTATTTTGTCATCGGGATGATGGATACAGCGCTCTGCGCCGGCGCCGCGGTCTGGTGGTTTGGTGTTCCCTTCCGGGGGAGCTGGACGGTGCTGTTTGCTTGCTCGGCGCTGTTCCTGATTGGGGTGTTGTCACTGGGGTATTTTTTCTCGGTCACGGCCAAGTCACAGCTCGGGGCCAGCCAGTTGGCTCTGCTGGTGACGCTGTTGCCCGCATTTCTTCTTTCCGGTTTTATCTTTCCCATCGATCAGATGCCCGTCTTCGTGCAGTGGATCACGCGCATCTTGCCGGCGCGTTATTACGTTTCCATCCTGCGCAGTGTTTTTCTCAAGGGCACGGCGGTGCGGCTTTTGGCAGGAGACATCGTGGCCTTAGGGATTATTGCCGCGCTGCTGATCATAATGGCCACCCGCGCGTTTCAAAAGAGGCTGGAATGAAATTTGTCTCCTCACTGCGACGCATCGGCAACATGGTCAAGAAGGAATTCATCCAGACGCTGCGGGACCCGCACACGCGCTGGCTGCTCTTTGGCCCGCCGGTCATTCAAATGCTGGTGTTCGGTTACGCGGCCACGTTGGATGTAAAAAACGTGGCGTTGTCCGTGCTCGATTTGGACAATACGCAGGAGAGCCGCGAGTTGGTGGCGCGCTTTTCCGCCAGCCGTTATTTTCACCTGAACGAATATGCCGCGCGGCGCCCAGACCTCCGCGAAGGCCTTGACCGTGGCGATATTCTGGCGGCGATGGAAATCGATTCCGGCTTCGCCCAGCGCCTGCGCAACGGCCAAGGGGCGACAGTGCAGGTGCTGGTGGATTGTTCCAACTCCAACACCGCCCTGGTAGCGCTGGGCTATCTCAACCAGATTGGCGCCGAGTTTAGCCGTGACTACCAACTCGACCGGATGCAGCGCACGGCCCCGCAACTGGTGTCGTCGCTGCCGCAAGTGGACCTTGAGGTTCGACCCTGGTTCAACGAGGGACTGGAAAGCCAGTGGTATTTCGTTCCCGGAGTCATCGGCAACGTCATGTTGATCCTGGTCATGATGCTCACCGCCTTCGCGGTGGTGCGTGAGCGCGAGATCGGCACCCTCGAGCAGGTCATGGTCACGCCCATTCGCCGCTGGGAATTCATCCTCGGGAAGACCGTTCCCTTCTTTCTGGTCGGTTGCGTAGACGCCACGCTCATTGCCCTGGTGGGAACATTTTGGTTCGGGGTGCCGTTCCGCGGAAACCTGGGTGTGCTGGCGGGTGGGTTAGTGACCTTCATCCTCGCGGGTCTGGGTTTGGGACTGTATCTCTCGACGGTCTCCGCGACCCAGCAGCAAGCGATGATCCTTTCCTTTTTCTTCATCATGCCGATGATCACCCTCTCCGGCTTCGGCACTCCCATCGCC
>JBAVYG010000411.1:0-1808 GCA_049698675.1 Terriglobia bacterium | reverse complement strand
CGCGAGGCGTGGAAGAAATCTGGGGGAGTGTTCTCTGGAGGAAATGGAATCGCTGTGGAACGAGTTGAAGTCAAAAGAAGCCCGTTGAAGTATACGATTCGGCCTTGCCAAAATCTGGAAGAACTTGCCGCCCTTGTCAAGGTGCAGCGGGAGATATGGGGGTACGCGGAACACGAACTCTACCCTCTAAGGCTGTTTGTAACCCTTGGGAGAATAGGAGGGCAGGCGCTGGGAGCTTTCACGCCGCAAGGCTCCTTGGTGGGTTTCGTAACTTCGTTGCCTGCCTGGCATGGCATCGACCGCTATTATCACTCGCTCTCCCTGGGGGTTTTGCGCGCGCATGAAAACAGGGGACTTGGCCGGGCGTTGAAGATGGCGCAGAGACGCGAGGCGCTTCGAGCCGGCATCGACCTTATCGAGTGGACCTTTGATCCTCTCCGGGCGAAGAATGCGCACCTCAACATCGTTCGCCTGGGCGCCATCGCTCGCTTTTACCAACCAGACTACTACGGTCAGGTGGAGAGCAGGCTCCAAAAGGGGTTGGCCAGTGACCGCCTGATTGTGGAATGGCGTCTGAGGTCATCACGGGTGAAGCGGGCGTTGGCGGGAAAGTTGCCGCGCGGCAGCAAAGAGAAGCCGGCAGCGGTGGTCGAGATTCCAGCTAATATCGATCAAATGAGGCAGTCAAACCCCCGCGAAGCGCGCCAGCGCCAGTTGGCGGTTCGCCAGCAACTGCAAGAGTCCTTTGCTCATAACCTGGTGATCACAGGATTCGAATACGAGGGGAAATCAGCCCGTTACTTATTGGACCCTTATGAAGATTGATCGTGTGGAACTCCGGGAAATTCAAATGCCACTCGTCCATTTTTTCGAGACGAGTTTCGGCAGAACTACAACGCGCAGAATCGTCCTTGTGCGGGTCGATGCGGAAGGCCTGGCAGGATGGGGCGAAGTCACCGCCGGAGAAGAGCCGTTCTACAGTCATGAAACTCCCGAAACCGCCTGGCATGTCTTGCGGGATTTTCTCATTCCTTGGGTATTAGGCAAGCAGTGGACGTCGCCTTCTGAAGTTGCAGGACGGTTCCGTCCCATCCGCGGTCACAACATGGCCAAAGCGGCTTTGGAGAACGCACTTTGGGTGATCGAGGCGCAACAGAGAGGCATTCCTCTGGCGAAAACGATGGGCGGGACACTGGAAGAGATTCCGTGTGGAGTATCCATCGGGATTCAGAACAGCGTCGAGGAACTGCTGGAGAAAATCGCCCGTGAAGCTTCAGCAGGGTATCAGCGGATCAAGGTGAAGGTTAAGCCGGGTTGGGATATCAATGTTCTGGATCGCATCCGCACAAGGTTTCCTCGTATCGCCCTGATGGCCGATGCGAATTCCGCTTACACGCTTGCCAACCTGGCGCACCTGAAGCAATTCGATCGGTTCTATTTGGTGATGGTTGAGCAGCCGCTGGGCTGGGACGACATCATTGATCACGCCAAGCTGCAAAGGGAAATCTCCACGCCGATTTGCCTGGATGAGTCGATCCATAGCGCCGACGACGCGCGGAAAGCTATCGAAATCGGCGCTTGCAAGATCATTAACGTGAAGCTCGGCCGCGTGGGGGGCTTAACGTCGGCCAAACAAGTTCATGACGTGTGCCGGGCAAGAAACATTCCGGTTTGGTGCGGCGGGATGCTGGAGTCAGGAATCGGGCGGGCTCACAATATTGCCATGTCCTCGCTGCCCGGATTCACCCTTCCGGGAGACGTTTCTGCCAGCAAGCGATACTGGACGGAGGATATCATCGACCCGGAGG
>JBAVYG010000410.1:0-3320 GCA_049698675.1 Terriglobia bacterium | reverse complement strand
GCTTGGAGCTATTGGGAGTACGTGCTGGTCAACATTGCGGGTTTTATTCCTTTCGGGTTCCTTTTCTGCGCCTACTTTTCGCTGGCCGGACGGATCAAAAGGCCGGCACTGGTCACAATCCTTCTAGGGTTCACAGTCAGCCTTACGATCGAATCTCTTCAGGCATTCCTGCCGACGCGGGATTCCGGCACCACAGATGTCATCACAAATACCTTAGGCACTTGTTTCGGGGTTTGGTTGTATCGATTGAACCTCTGGCGAATCCTATTCGCGAGAATCTGGACACACCTTGCGGGAACTACAGCGAAGGATCCAGCCAGGACACACATGAACTGACCAACGCCCCGGGTGCAGTCTAACCCTCTGGAACCCCCAGGTGTACGAGAGGGCTATCGGAGGTAAAGCAGCTTCACCACCGACCGGCCAATGGCCTTATTCACAATTCGCTTGCCGATGCGTTTGGGGTTGCCGCTGGCGAGCTTGCTCACGTCATTGGCGATTCGGGCGATTTTATAAAGACTACTCACGATGCCCATGATGTTGCTCCCGATATTTCCTCTGGGCCTCGTTCAAGCATTCCAGGAACACCGCGAATTCTTCCTTGTAAAAGCTCAGGTGGACGAATTCGTGCTGCACCACGAAGTTCTCTTCTTCGCTGTCGTACCAGACCGCCGTAACCGTCCCGTGGGCCGTCTGTTTTCGCGCCAAGTCATGAATTGCCACAGCAACAACCTCTCTCGGAGTTTCAAGTTCATTTAATGGGCCACCTATGGATGGCCGCGCCAATTTCGGCCATGACGCGGATGGTTTCGCTCAAGGCCGTGACGACCTTGCAGTAATGCTCCAGGTCGTCATAGGTCAAGGTTCGGCCCCGGCGGTCTTTGAGCCACTTTTCGCAAACCTGACAGCCGCCGATGTGAAAATTCCAGACTTCGGGCCGTACGCCTTCGAAGTATTGCCCCTCGGCCGCGCCTTGCAGACCATGCTTGTTCACATACACGCGGCCCGGCGCAAGCGGCTTGCCTGGGCTATGTTCCGGCAGAGCGTTCCCTGGCCGCACCCATGCCAAACAGCGGCACGGAGGCACTACTCGCGAAGCGAGAAATACTCAGTCCCCCTCTAGCTCAGATTCTCCCTCGATTCCTAATTCAGAAGGTTTGTATAGGCGCCCTTCCTGGAATACAAATTGTTCGGGGTTGCGTCCAGCCACCAAGGCCAAGAGCTCATCGAGAAATGAGTCCAAAGAAATCATCTGCTGGGAGTCACCTGCTTCAAAGAGCTCGTAGCTCGGAGGATCGGAGCCGTAGAGGCCTACGCTCAAGTATTCGAACTTTGCCTCTTCATAGCGATGCCCCGTTCTTCGATTAAAAATCTTGAAAACTTGGTGCGCTCGCTGGAACGTGGATATTCGAGCTCGCCCAATGTCGTCATTTGCTGCGTCTTTGTAAAGGAAGAAGAGGCCACCCACGACGGCGTAGGGAAACCGCTTGTGTAAAGTTGTCACTTCAAAAGCCAAATCGGCTTTCCGATTCTGGAGATGCTTCTGGTAATTGCGAGTTTTCGAGTCAGGGAACGAAATCGTTTTGATGGAAATCGCGAGCACCAGACCAGCTCGTTCCGTGGCGTATGTTACGTCCACTTTCTTGTCGCCGAGTCCCCCCGCAATCCTTTTCTCGCCGCCCAGGCTCTTTTTCGAAGTGAGTCTCGGAGCTACGTCCTTAAGACCTCGACTCCGCAACTCAGAGGCGACCGCTAAGGCCAATTCCCTGGACACAAGCTCCGAGTAGTGTTTTTTCTTAGCTCTACTGGCGTCGAGGCTCGGCCTAGGTCCCGCACGCTTAATTGCTGCTCGAAGTGGCAATTCTTTTCCTCCTTTGTTTCCGCACCTCTGTAAGACCATTTCTTAGGACCTGGATTTGGTCCCAATTCAGCCCGAGAACTCCACGCAAAACCAGATCGTCTGCCATTTCGATGGCGGAGCTCATAGAGTTGGACCTGATAAAGTAGTCCATCTCCTCGAATTGAGCCTCGCTGAACTTGAGCAAGTCCGGGCGAACGACCAACGTGTGCGCAGCTTCGGGGGGTTTGTTTAACAGAGGCGTTGGAAAGAACGACTCGTCGCTTCATAGGAAAAGTATCCCATGTTGGGTTATTTGGGTCAAATGGGTAATTATGAAGCGGTGTCTCGGTCTTCTTACTACGACTCATATAAGCTGTTTCTGGGAATGCTCAGAGAGCTTCGGCATGAGAGCGGAGTGACCCAGGAAGCTCTGGCCGAGCTATTGGGCAAGCCCCAGAGCTATGTGAGCAAATATGAACTTGGAGAGCGGCGGCTCGACGTTGTGGAAACGTTTGAAGTTTGCCGTGCTCTCAATGCCGATTTTGCTGCCTTTGTCCAACAATTGATCAACAGGATCGAATCGAAAGGAGGCGGGAACATTGCGAGTCCGCGCAACAGCCGTCATGGCCGACGCTCCGATAAGACATAATACTACCGCCCGCCGGGCCGCAGAAATCTTAGTCCGGAAGGATTTGGGGTATGTCATTCCCACGGGAAAGCAGAAGAAAAACTTGGCAGTCGCCTTCGTCAAGCGAGACATGATTGTTTATGGGAAGGCATTCGACATCGTCAGGCTATCAGCGCCGGTCGATCTAGACCATATAGAAGAAATTGAACGACACCTCGAAAATGTCACGCTCTGTGAAATCAAATCGACGGCCAAAGGAGCTAGGAGTAATTTCGAGGGACATTTTTTCAGCCTGTCGGGGGCTGAAGTGCTTGTTTCCCAGAGCCTCAAAACCCAGTTCAAGTTCGTTTTCGTCAACATAAATACAGGGGATCACCTTGAGTTAAGCCTGTCTCGGATGTTTGCGCGAGCGAAAGGAATCTACTCAGGATGGAGTATTAGTTTCTGACACGGAACGTACGACTCAAGAGGGACAACCCGCCGCCAAACAATCCATCAAATTGAACAAGCCCGGATCGTGGATCGAAATCTTGATGATCCCGCTGCGAAGGAGAGAGCGTTTGAGATACAAGGGGGGAATTTCAAGCTGGCGGGCCTCGTTTCTCGACAAATGAAAGAACTGATTGTTGCCTGTTACGTACCCGATCCCCACCTGGGCGAGCTCTCCCAACCTGCAAACTCTCGAATCGGCGGCAAGGAAGTCATAGAGAGCCTTGAGGTCGCGAGGAAGAAAATGGTTCCGTAGCCGACCGTTTGTGTCCTGGAGTTTTGCCAGGCCCACGCACGCCCCAAACCCTTTACGGAGTTCCAGAACACTCTCAAGGTCTTTTACCCCTTGAAACCTCTTTACCC
>JBAVYG010000409.1:0-1888 GCA_049698675.1 Terriglobia bacterium | reverse complement strand
CGTCAGAATCTGCTAAAGCCTTTGATCATGTAATTATGTTACGCATCGCCGACGGTCGCTCCAGTTAGAGCTGCGGCGGGGTTTTAGCAGGTTGCTGAGGATCGGTGAAGGGCTATATCGGCAGGCTTTCGCGCCAGGAGTGAAGTAGCCTGACAGAGGGAGAGTGAGCACCGTGGATGAGGCGAAGGGGGCAGAGCAGAACGCCATCAACGTTAGGGCCTTTGGTATGTCGGACGTGGGTCGCGTCCGAAAGAACAATGAAGACAACTTTGTGGTTTGCAACCTGACCACGGGTGAAGTGGGTCTTACGCCTCCACTTCGCAAGCACACCTTGGGGAATCGCGGTTCGCTGTTTATGGTAGCGGACGGAATGGGCGGAGAGGCCAGCGGGGAAGTTGCCAGCCAGATTTGCGCCCTCACCGTCCCTAAGCGCCTGTATGAAAACCTCAAGTCCCTGGGTCAGGTCAGCGAGACGAACTTTGTGCTCCTGCTCCGGGAATCCATCGAATATGCCAACCAGATCATCCACCAGAAAGCGCAAAGCGATCCCGCTTATCGTGGAATGGGAACCACCGCCACGGTGGCTGCATTGTTCGGGCCTTATCTTTTTGTGGCGCAGGTTGGGGATTCCCGTGCCTACCTCATTCGCAATGGCGAGTTGACCCAGTTGACTCGCGATCAAACATTCTTGAACTATCTCAAGGAAATCGGTGTCGAAGTGCCCGACGACCCGGAAAAGGACAGCCGGAGGAGTATTCTGACCCAGGCGGTGGGGAGCAGCGAGAGCGTGAATGTCAAGGTGACGTATACCAAAGTCCGTCAGGGCGACAGCATCCTGCTTTGCTGCGATGGCCTGTACAACATGGTCCCCGCAACCGATATCGCTGCGCGTGTGAAGGGGACTGAATCCCTGGCCAACAAGTGCCAGTCTTTGATCGATGAAGCCAACGCCAAGGGCGGCAGTGACAACATAACCGTAGTCATGGCAGAGTTCAGCGGACCGGGGCTTCCTCCAGCGGCCCCCACCGCGGCCGTGGAGTTTAAGGAATTCAATGAGGAAGATTTCAAGGGGCACTCCTGAAGCGTTTTCAGAAATCTTGAAAAGACTCGCACCAGCGAAGAATTGAGGCCGGCGCCGCGACAAAATCGAAATCTCCAAATTCGCTTGTGCAAGGGAAGTGGAGGATTCCTCCTCGAGAACCGATGTCATGAATTGCCCCGTATGCGGTGAGCTAAACGAAGAGGGTTACCGCTTTTGCCGGTCCTGCGGCGGGCGCTTGCCTGTCGTGGAGGACTCGGCAGACACTCTGGCCTTTTCGAATGAGGTGACCGCTCCGGCAGCGGCTCCGCTCGGACCGCCCTCTCAACCTTCACCTCGTGCCTACAGGCTGATTGCCACTTCGGGACTACTCTCGGGTCGGACTTACAGCATTGGCCCTCGAGGACTGGTCATCGGCCGCGACCCCGCAAATTGCCAGGTAGTGTTGGCGGACGACGAAATTTCGCGCCTCCATGCCTGGATTGCTCCCAACGACAAGGGTGAGGTGGTCCTGCTCGACCGTCATTCCGCGAATGGCACATTCGTAAATCAAGTGCGTGTACAGGAGAAGGTCCTGAAACCCGAGGATGAGATCTCGGTGGGCAGCGCTCGCCGTCACCTCTTTCGCATTGAGGAAGTGGGGGCTGCCGGTCTACCTCAGGGCGCGGTAGCGGCAGAAGCTGTTCCCGCCGCTCGACCGGAGGCGGCGGCGGGAGGGACCTCGATTATGAGCGCCGCCGATGTCGCTGTCGGCCGGCAGCAGGAAAAGGCGGCGGAACATACCGTCGCCATCAAATTGACCGACCTTCTGGCACGTCCCCACCTGGACCTGATCGTTGACAGGTACGC
>JBAVYG010000408.1:0-4156 GCA_049698675.1 Terriglobia bacterium | reverse complement strand
CCGGAGGCTTGGGCAACTGGACGCCGCTGAGCACCCTTACGACCGTGCAAACCACGAATGTGCCGGAGACGCAGACGGGGGAACTCGACCTGCGCCCCGGCAGGGCCGCTAGCTCGCCGCAGCCGGGCACGCCGGGCGGCGAATATCCGTTTTGGGTGGTTATCGCGCAGCCGACGCCGCTGCCGGCGGGTAGCACTACAACCACTTGGGCGTATGTCTCAAGCATTCGCGACCGCGAGATCGACGTAGTGAATCTGGATGGGGGGACACCGGCGGTAATAAAACGGATCCCAGTGATAGGCCAACCGAACAAAATGACGCTTAACGCGGCCCAGACGCGCCTGTATGTCGCCGAAGACGAGTCGGATACGGTTGACGTCATCGACACGAACCCGAACGACAGCACCATGTGGAAAATCCTCGAAACCATCCCGGTCATCGCGCCATTCTTGCCTCCCACGCTGAAGAATTATGAGGGCGCGAGCACCAACAGCGAGACGCTCATGACGGGCGCGAACACCAACAGCGTGACGCTCACGCCGGATGGAACGCAACTCTACGTGACCAATGGCAATCTGAACAGTATCGCCGTCGTGGCGCTGACTGGAACGGATAAGAACGACCAAGCCGTGGGTCTCATTCCCGCCGGCTGGTACCCGAACTCCGTGAGCTTCAGCCCCGATGGCAAATGGGTGTACGTGGTCAATGGGAAGTCGCCGACGGGCCCGAATCCCAATTGGTGCTATGTGTATGGCCCGGCGCTGTACCCAAGTTGCCAGGATATGAATGAGTATAATCCCCAGTTGACCAAAGCCGGCTTACAGTTCTTCCCCACCGCCACCCTCGCGGCGCAGCTCCCGGCGCTGACGGCGCAGGTGCTCGCGAACAACCGCTTCTCCACCACCGAGAGCGCCAGCGACGCCGCGGTCATGGCGGCTGTGCACCAGGGCGTCCAGCACGTTATCTTTATCCTCAAGGAAAACCGGACTTACGACCAGGTTCTGGGTGACCTGCCAGTCGGCAACGGCGATCCTAGTTTGGTTCAGTGGGGAAGTATGATCACGCCGAATCTGCACAACCTGGCGCAAACCTTCGTCACGCTCGATAACATCATGGCCACCGCCGAAGTCAGCAATGACGGCTGGCTGTGGACCACTGGGGGTCGCGCCCCCGACGTGGTCGAACACCAATACCCGGTGGCCTACGCGGCACGCGGCCTCAGCTTGGATAGCGAGGGTGTGAATCGTAGTGTGAACGTTGCGATTCCGACCCTCGCCCAGCGCATGGCCGCCGAACCCCTTACACCGAACGATCCGGATCTGTTGCCGGGCCAGACCGACGTGGATGCGCCGGATGGACCGGACAATCAAGTGAATACCGGCTATTTGTGGGACTCCGCGCGCCGGGCGGGTCTCACGGTTCGCAACTATGGTTTCTTCATTGACACGACCTGCTATAACGACCCCACGTGCGCCATTTCCCTGGCGCCCAACCCGTTCTCAACCGACACGATCGTGGCCTCCCCCACGAATGTTACCCTTGCCCAGTTCACCGATCAGTACTTCCGCGGTTTCGACAACAACTTTCCGGATTATTACCGCTACACGGAGTGGCTGCGGGATTTCAATGCCAAGTACGCCACAGGTGGACTCCCCAACTTGAGCCTCGTTCGCTTCATGCACGATCACACCGGAAACTTCGGCACCGCGATTGACGGTGTGAATACTCCGGAGACGCAGGAAGCCGATAACGACTATGCGGTCGGCTTGCTGGTTCAGACGATCGCGAGCAGCATCTACGCGAACAACACCCTGATCTTTGTCATTGAAGACGACGCGCAGGATGGCGCCGACCACGTCGATTCGCACCGCACCGTCGCGTTCGTGGCGGGCGCCTACGTAAAGCAACATACGCTGGTCTCGACACAGTACAACACCCTCGACTTCCTGCGCACGATGGAAGAGGTCCTGGACATCCCGCAGTTGAACCTGAACGACGCGCTCGCCAGGCCCATGGCCGACATCTTCAACACCACGCCGAGCAACTGGAGCTTTAACGCCACGCCCTCGCCGTATCTCTACGCCACGCAACTGCCGCTGCCTCAGCCGGCCGGCGTGATCCTGGTCGAGTCGACGCACAACGCGAAGTACTGGGCGCAGGTCACCAAGGGAATGGACTTCTCGGACGCAGATCGCGTCGATCCCGCGGTCTACAACCGCATTCTCTGGAAAGGGATGATGGGCGACCGGCCTTATCCCGCCCGGCCGACCGGACTGGACCTACGCCAGAACCGCGAGAAGCTCCTCGCGAGTTACCGGCGGTCTCTGAAGCAAGAAGCGGCGCAGAAACCGAAGACGGTCACGAACTGAGCGCGACAAGGCGGGCGCGCGCGGACGACGGGGTTTCCCCTCACAAGGCAGAATCCCCAGGCGAGTCCAGCCGAGCGCGCCCGCCACACCCCGGGGCCTGGTGTTCACCGGTGCTCCCATTCCGGGCGGAATTTTTCGAGTATCGCTTCCACCTCGGGGCCACCTTCATCGATCCGGTCAAGGGCTCTCCAGTATCTCTCGTCCTCTTGGAGTTCCCTGAGCTCCTTGCGGGTCTGGCGCGAGATGAAATGGAATTTGGCCTTTCCCCCGCTGCGGATCCTCAGCAGCGCGCGAAGCTGCCGTTCCACCCCGCAGAGAAGTTGGAAACGGCTGCGGGAAATGCGAGTCTCATTCACGAGCAGCGCCATGACGCCGCACGCTCGCAGGTGCGTTTCGTCGACGGTCAGGCTCTTCACCTCGGGGCCTGAGCTCAGGGCGTCCCGCAAGGCGTCCGCTTCCCAGCGTGCCGCGGCACTGTGCAGGCGAAGGCGTCGCCAGATGGCGCCCGCCAGCCGCAGCACCACCTCGTACTCGGGCAAGTTATGGGGAACGAAGGTGCGCTCGATCAGGCGCGCGAAAGCTTTGAACTCGGCCGGGTCCTCGCCCAGAGCCGCCACGGTTTCCTCGATCGAGCACACGCCGGCGCTCAGGCCGTGCTTCACAGTGTGATACCGCCGGCGGAAGTCGGCTTCGCGCATCACCAGCCCAGCCTCGCGGGCGCGCAAGAAGTTTTCATGCACCATGGCCGGAGAGGGGGCCATTGCTGTCCTTTTGGGCTTGGGCATTTCAGGGCGTTCCTTCCTGAGCAAGTTGGGCGACGGGGGCAAAGCCTTACTTCCCGCGCCTCGCGCCCGCTCCGGGAGCGGGGTTACAAACCATACTAGGCTAGTATATCACCGGGCCGGAATCTGTCAAGGGGGTCGCCTTTCACGGCTGCTGCCGGGCTTGGCCAAGGCGTCTTCTCTGTTGACCGGAGACTCGCTTCCGGCTACGGGCGCTCGTATTCTTGTCACGATTGTCGTGGATGACCTGCGCCTCAACGCTCCAGGCTGGACAGGACCCTACGCGGGTGGAGACTAGGTCCCAGGGAGATACATTTCTCTCGATGCGCGCGTTGGACCATTAAGTTGTGTATAGCTGGACGGGCGCCGGCAAGGATACCTCCGAGTGCGCCTTCATCCAGGCTCAATCCCCAAAGGTGACAGGGCGGACCACATCTACGGTTTTCGACTATACGTCCAGGTGCTTGCTTGTCGCGGAGAAACCTGCCAATATTTTAAGCGCCAGAGGGCCGTAGATTCAGCCCCAGAGGGCCGTTGATTTAGCCCCAAAGGGGCGAAATAACGAAGCGCAGGCCAACGGCCTGGGTTTAGATCATCCCCCAATTTTGCCCCCAGCCCTGAAAGGGCGAGATAGGTGTTCCCCCATGCCGCAATCGCTTTCGCAACTCTACGTTCACCTGATCTTCAGCACCAAACATCGCGAGCCGATGTTATTGTCACCCGTGCGAGAAGACCTCCACGCCTACCTGGCGGCGGTTCTCAATAACCAGGATTCCCCGGCGCTGAAAGTCGGAGGCATGAGCGACCACGTTCATGCGCTGTTTCGATTGTCGAAGGACCTCGCGCTGGCAAAAATCGTGGAGGAGGTGAAGACCAGCTCATCGAAATGGGTCAAGACGCAGGGGCGCGGCTTGGTGAATTTCCATTGGCAAAGCGGCTACGGCGCGTTTTCGGTGAGCGCGGCGGACGTGGAAGAAGTCGTGGAGTACATCGCGCAACAAGAAA
>JBAVYG010000407.1:0-3895 GCA_049698675.1 Terriglobia bacterium | reverse complement strand
GCGCTGGAGCCGCCGTCATTGGCGCCCAGGAAACGGAATTTGTCGAAACGTTTGGTATCGTAATGGCCGGCCACGATCACCGTCTCGCGACGCGAACCTGGAAACTTGGCGATCAGGTTGTTCATGGGGATCGGCCCGATGGGGGTCTTCGCCACAAAGGGATCTTCTTCCACCTGTGCCCCCGTGCCTCGAAGTTCTTGAATTAACCACTGGCGGGTTTGGGTCAAAGCCGGGGAGCCCGAAGGTCGGGGACCGAAACCCACAAGGTGCTTGAGATCCTCAAAGGCACGCGCCCCACTGAAGCTTGGTGGCTCGGCTCCAGGCGAGAGTGAAGCAAGCGCGAGGCACACCCACCCTACCATCAAGGCCAGGGGACGCCGCCGCTTCGCACGTTTACGCCTGAGCATGCTTTTGCTTCCATTTCTTGCGCAGATAGACAAGCCAGGAGAGCCCAATGCTGAGGACGTAGAGCCCCACCATGGGAATCCAGAGAATAAACAGGGTGGCAATGTCGGGAGTAGGAGCAATGGCAGCGGCAGCGACCGCCGTAATCAGCACCGCGTACCGGAGTTGCCTCAGCAGGAACTTGGGAGTCACAATCCCGAACACCGACAGGACCAGAATGATGACAGGCAGTTCAAACACTAGCCCAACCCCGACGATGATGGTCATCGCGATACTGAAATACTCGTTGATGGTCACCATGGGTTGGAATCTGTGGCCGAACTGCAGCAGGAATCGCAAAGCCGGAGGGATGGCTAGCTTGTACGCGAACAGTCCGCCTGAGATGAACAAGCCGCTTGTCAGGAGGACAAACGGCCATATGTAGCGCTTTTCATGGCGGTAAAGGCCCTGGGAAATGAAAAGCCAGAGCTGATAGAGAATGTAAGGCGACGCCACAAAAATCCCCGCCATGGCGGCAAGCTTGATGTAGAGATTAAATGGGTCGATGGGATTCGTAAAAACTAACTTGTCCGACATGTGAAGGGCACGCAGAGTGTCAGTGAGGGGTTTGGCCAGGTAACCATAAATGTTATCAGCAAAGTAAAAGCAAATGCCGAATCCGATAATAATCGAAATGACGGAGCGGAGCAGCCGCTGGCGAAGCTCCTCGAGATGCTCGAGGAACGACATCTGCTTGCCGGTCAGTGCTTCATCCTCAGGATCATTGTCCGGGTTCTTTGGGGGTGGGTTCTGGATCGTTGTGGCCATACGTGAGGCTTGAGTCGGGCGGGCCCTCCGAGTGCCGGTCCAAGTTCTTGATTTCCTCTTCCAGAGAATTCTTCAATTCGTTGGACGCGCGACGCAATTCGCCCAGACCCTTGCCAAGTGTCCGCGCGATCTCCGGGAGTTTCTTGGGCCCAAACAGTAGGAAAGCGATAAATAATATGAACCCGATTTCACCAAATCCGGTGCCAAACAAGATCAGCCTCTCAGAGAAATCATAAGCGACACGACCGGTGTTGTCAAGATAAACCGCAGGGACGGGAATGACCGGCGCCTCGTGTGGATCCCCGTTCCGAATGACACCAGCGCCCGCAGCGCCAAATCACAGGAGATTCGGAGCCGGGAGTCAGAAGACAGTCAAAATCGAAGCCCCCTTGGGTCCCCTCGGGCCAGGAAAGGACCGCTAATATTATGGAGAACCTGTGGGCAACTCCAAGCATCCAATGATACGTGGGTAGGGCCGGGGCGTGCCTCGGCCAGGTCGTCCCGCCATGGCAGGAGAGAGGCGACCCTACAGTCGAACGGGGACACCACCAAGCTGCGCTTTAAGCCGGGGAATCCCTATGTTATACTGAAGCATGCAGGGTGAGGAGCTGCATTGAACATGAAACAGGCGCCACGGTGGTTGTGGTTCATTCTTTACACAGTTCTGCTTTGCACGCTGCTGGGAGGGCTTTACGGCCGGCAAGTCGAAGCCACGACGGGGGCAGACGACTCGGATGTAAAGAACAGTCTCACCGAGCTTACCCGTGTCTACAACTTGGTTGAGCAGAACTACGCGGATGTGGTGGACCCGGACAAAGCCATCTACGGCCCCACCGAAACCAATGTCGGGGCCATCCCCGGCGCTCTCCGAAGCCTGGACCCTCACTCTAATTTCTACGATCCGCTCGCCTTTTCGCGGCTCCGCGAAGACCAGGAGGGCAAGTACTACGGCGTCGGAATGCAAATCGGGCAGCGCCCCGGGAAGTTGGGCAAGCTCGTCGTTGTCGTAATGGCTCCGATCCCCGGCTCGCCTGCGTTTCGGGCCGGTCTGCGGCCCGGCGATGTCATCGCCAAGGTCAACGGGCAGTCAACTGAAGGAATGAATACCGTCCAGGTTGCGGAGAAGTTGAAGGGGCCCAAAGGAACCCGGGTACACATCACCGTCACGCGCGAAGGTTACGATCAACCTCTCGAATTTGACATCACGCGCGACGAGATTTCGCAGCGGAGCGTGGATGACGTATTTATGCTCAAGCCTGGGATTGCTTACATCCACATCAACAGGTTCAACGAGAACACGAATGACGAACTCTCCGCGGAGTTGAAAAATCTGGGTGAGAAGAACCTGCAGGGACTGGTTCTCGACCTCCGTGGAAACCCCGGCGGCCTGCTTCAGGAAGCGGTGGAAGTATCCGACCATTTCCTCGAAAAGAGCCAGTTGATCGTCTATCACTACGGTCGCCACTCGCAGGAAAAACGCTACTACACGACCAAGGGAGACAGCGGCAAAGAGTATCCCATCGTGGTGCTCATCAACCGCATGACAGCGAGTGCGGCGGAGATCGTCACGGGAGCTTTACAGGATCACGATCGCGCCCTGGTGATGGGCCAGCCCAGCTTCGGCAAGGGCCTTGTTCAAACTGTCTTCCCGCTCAGCGAGCACACGGGCTTGGCGCTGACCACCGCCCGCTACTACACCCCGAGTGGCAGGCTGATTCAGCGCGACTATGACAAGGTTTCTCTTTACGATTATTACTATCATCCGGAGGGTACCCCCACGCCGCACACGGATGTGCGCCTCACCGACGGCGGTCGTGAAGTTTATGGCGGTGGTGGCATCACTCCGGATATCAAGTACGAGGACCCCAAGCTCACTCCCACTCAGGAAGCGCTCTTGCAGCATAGCGCTTTCTCCGAGTTCGGCCTGTATTACCTTGGAATTCACAAGACCATTCCGCGGGACTTTCAAGTAACAGACGCTGTTCTTCAGGAATTCCGCCAGTTTCTTGCCCAGCAGAAAGTCCCCATATCCGACCCAGGCCTGAAAGACAATTCGGATTTCATCCGCACGCGTATCCGCTTGCAGTTGGTTGACTCCATTTTCGGCGAAACAGAAGCCCACCGGCTCGACATTGAAAACGACCCGTTGGTGCAGAAAGCTCTCGACAGCATGCCCCAGGCCAGCGAACTGCTTGCCAAAGCCAAGCGCTACATCGCCAGCAAGAGTCAGAGGTAAGACGTTTCAACCCGAATTCGAAAGATTGAATAATCGGCAGGATAATATTACCTTCTGAGATTATTGCACGCCTTCTCAGTCTCGGCGAAGTCGCGAGAAGACGTACTTCAGAAGCGAAAGGCCGCCCGTCACAGGGATCAGAAAGATCTGCTTGGCAAGCGAGACCTTCTCCCTGGTGTGCCGGCGCTTCTCCTGCGCTCCATCTCTTGCCTGGAACACTAACATCGCTGCGTATTTTGCAAAGTCCACGCCACATTGCTCGCATTTCCCGCCGTGGTCTTGAATGTGCCGGCAAGCGGGACAAGTAAAGCGGAGAGGCGCGTGGCAGCGCGTGCAGAATTGCGCCCTTTCGGAATTCTCATGACGGCATTTGGGGCATCGCATAGCTGAGCATATTCGGGTATTTGATGGCCCTCTCCCCCTTGGGGGAGAGGGTGGACCGCCACC
>JBAVYG010000406.1:0-5004 GCA_049698675.1 Terriglobia bacterium | reverse complement strand
GACTGTCTACAACCGGACACGGAGCAAAGCTGAAGCGCTTGCCTCTGCGGGGGCCAAGGTGGCGGATTCTCTCACCGAAGCCAGCACGGCCGAAGTCGTCATGACCATGCTGGCTGACGACCACGCCGTTGAGCAGACGACCCTCGGAGACGGGGGCATCCTTAACACCCTCGCCAGCGGAGGAGTTCACCTTTCCCTCAGCACCATCAGCACTGCTCTTTCACGGCGGCTTACCCTGGCGCACGCCGCTCGCGGTCAGAGTTTCATTGCCTCCCCGGTTTTCGGGCGTCCGGATGTTGCCGCGGCAGCGCGGCTGGTGGTGGTGGCTGCGGGTCCCGATGAGGCGGTCGAACGCGTGCGGCCGCTGCTGGAAGGAATCGGCCGGAAACTCTTCGTGATAGGCACGGAACCGTACCAAGCCAACACGTTCAAACTCGCCGGCAACTTCTTGATCTCTTCCATGCTGGAAACCCTTTCGGAAGCATTTCTACTGATCCAGAAATCCGGTGTCGAGCCAGCGAAGTTTCTGGAGGTCCTCAACGGCTCTCTATTCCAATCGCCCATTTATGAGAACTACGGCAAAATCATTATTGCGCAGAAGTTTTCGCCCCCAGGGTTTGCGTTGCACCTGGGCCTCAAGGATGTCCGGTTGGCGCTCGCCGCGGCGGATGAAGTCGCTGTTCCAATGCCCGTGGCCAGTGTGATTCGGGACCATTACCTGAGTGCCGTGGCCCGGGGATGGGGAGACATGGATTGGGCGGCGCTGGCTAAAGTGTTAGCGGAGGACGCGGGGCTGTGAATTTTGCGTGTTTGGAGTGCGGCAGCTTGCTGCCGCTCTGCTCTTGCGCGAGCTTGCTCGCGCACCCGCTGTTGCTATACGAACGAGGCACGGCCAGCGAGCTGGCCTGATTGAAAGCGGCAGCAAGCTGCCGCACTCCAAACGCAACGCTGTCCCCAGTGCCCCCGGAGTGGAGGAAGATAATGCGCATCGCGATTGCCTCGGACCATGCGGGCTTCAAGTTGAAGCAGGATTTGGTGAAATACCTCGGGGAGTTGGGTCACACGGTTGTGGATCTCGGGACGAACAGCGAAGACCCCGTGGATTATCCCGATTATGCGGCGGCGATAGGACATGCGGTTTTGGAGGGTGCGGCTGAGCGGGGAGTTTTGGTTTGTGGCAGCGGGGTTGGCGCCTCGGTCGCCGCCAACAAGCTCAAGGGTATCCGTGCAGGAATCTGTCATGATACCTATTCTGCGCACCAGGGTGTGGAACATGACGACATGAATGTGCTCGTGCTGGGCGCGCGTGTGATCGGGCCGGCGCTTGCCTGTGAACTTGCCCGCGCCTTCACGAACGCGACATTCTCCGGCGAGGCGCGGCACGTGCGGCGCCTCAATAAAGTCAAGGCGCTGGAGGAGCGCGGGGAAGCACTGTAGCGCGGGCGTCTCGCCCGCTGTGGCGCAGGCATCCTGCCTGCGCGCCCTCTTGCCGCTCGTTCGGTCTCGATGGACTTCTTTTCCCGAGGGCTGGTTAAGACTTCTTGCGTGCGGGAGCGGGACGCTCCCGCCACAGCGGGCGAGACGCCCGCGCTACAAATGCTGCTTCAGGAGGAAGACGATGAAGGCAATTCGCGTTCATGAATTCGGTGGCCCGGAAGTAATGAAGCTGGAGGAAGTGCCGAACCTTACGCCTGGCGCGGGCCAGGTGGTTGTGAGTGTGAAGGCGGTCGGTGTGAACCCTGTGGATGCCTACATTCGCTCAGGCGCTTATGCGGCAAAGCCCCCGCTGCCCTATACGCCCGGCATGGATGCAGCGGGGACAGTGGAGGCGGTGGGTGAAGGCGTGGAGAGCGTCGAGGTGGGTGAACGTGTGTACGTTGGCGGAACGCAGAGCGGCGCCTACGCCGCGCAGGCGCTCTGCGACGCGCCACAGGTTCACCGCTTGCCGGAACGGGTGAGCTTTGCGCAAGGGGCTGGTGTCAACGTTCCCTACGCCACGGCCTACCGGGCGCTTTACAACCGCGCGCACGGGCAGCCGGGGGAGACTGTGCTCGTCCATGGGGCCAGCGGCGGCGTGGGCATAGCCGCAGTGCAGATGGCGCGGGCGGGGGGGCTCACCGTGATCGGGACGGCAGGGACGGAGAAGGGACGAAAGTTGGCGCTCGAGCAGGGCGCGCACCACGTCGTGGATCACCGCAAGGAGGGCTACGCGGAGGAAATCATGGCGTTGACCAATGGCCGCGGCGTTGACGTGATCCTCGAAATGCTGGCTAACGTGAATCTGGCCAAAGACCTCACCCTGCTCGCCCTGCGCGGCCGCGTGGTGGTGATCGGAAATCGCGGCAGCATTGAAATCAATCCTCGGGCCGCCATGCAACGCGACCTGAGCATCCTTGGGCTTACGTTGATGAATGCCACCAAGGAGGAACTGGTCAGCATCCACGCAGCGCTCATCGCGGGCCTGGAAAGCGGAACGTTGAACCCGGTCGTCGGTCGCGAGATGCCGCTGGCGGAAGCACCGCGTGCCCATCGGGCGGTCATGGAACCCGGCGCTTACGGTAAGATCATCCTGATCCCTTAACGGAGCATCCAGGGCCAAGCGCGAATGACCTTGCGAAAATCTGGTACTGGGTCAGTTTCCGGTTAAGGCGACGATACAGGAGTTGAGCGACTTCGCTCTACCCTACCGGGTTACAGAGGGTCTATCTTGGTCAGCGGCCATTTTCCAGGTACCCGACTTATCAGGAGTTAGCCCAATAGACAATCCGCTGTTCACTCGCAACTACTGCAGTTTCGTGTACTCCGCTTTGGCTTCTCTCAGTATGGGAATGTTGGGATCGGCGTCTTGCCAAAGCGCAAGGAATTCCTTGTAAGCGGCAAGAGCCCTCACGCGGGCGGCATCAGCGTCCGCGCCCTGCGAAGTCTTCGACTGCAAAGCATTCGCGCGTGCCACGCCCAGATGCGCCAGCGCCCCCGTCCAGCAGTTCCAGACGATGCCGCTGTGGTCAAGGATCTTCTGAAACTCCGTCGCCGCCGCGCTGCCCTGCCCGGCCTCGAGATACGCCTCGCCGCGTATGTACGTAGGGTAGAGACAAGACACACTTGAGACAAACGGAATGGCCCCGAATTCGATCGGGCCCGCCGCCGCTTGCAAATGATGGAGAGCTTCCGTAGGATTCTGGCGATCGAGCGTCATGCGCGCTCGAATGGCCGGCAACCACAGCGACTGCATCTGTGTGTCCAATGGGAAGCGTTGGTTCAAGTCCCGCGCCAGGGATTCGGCCCGGGCGGTGTCGCCCGCCAGCGCATACGCCAGCGCCGCTTCCACTCCCACGGCTTGACTCGCGGGAGTGAGCTTTAGCCCTTCCGCCGCGGACTGTTTCGCTTCCGCGGCATTGCCGAAAGCGGCTTCGCGGAGAGCGGCATTCTCCTGCCAAATCGCACCGCTTTCCTTGCTGTCGGCGCGGATGGCGGACTCGACAGACTGCCTGGTCAGTTCCCGCGCCTTGTTTAGATGACCTCCGTAGGCCTCGGTATCGGAAGCCAGCGCCAGCCCAAGGTTCTCTTCTGGTCTGCCCACAAACCACTTCTGCTCCTCCGCTATGTCCGCAGCATCCGGCTTCAGAAAAGCCAGAGCATAGAGCTGCATGTGGAATATATAGCTATCCAGCTTCCGCGCCTGAGCCTCCCGGATCGTCTGCCGCACTTCCTCGAACCGCTGCAAGGCCAGCAGGCAATAGCCCAGGTTTATGTATAGGCTCTTTCTATCAGGTTCCAGGCGAATACCTTGGCGGAAGGCGTCCACCGCCCTCTCATGCTGTCCCTGCGTAGTAACGACCATGCCCAACCCGTTATATGCCGCGTGATCTCGTGGGTAACTTTCGATCATTTCCTGGTAGGCCTGTGCCGCTTTGTCCAGTTCCCCAGTTACATTCAAATAGTAGTCCGCCGTAATGATCAGCCTTTCCCGCTCGCTGGCATGGTCGCGGAGCGCGAATGCCTTCGTGAAGTACTCGCTGGCCCGCCCGAGCTCGCCCATACCCATGTAAACGCTGCCTACTGCCCGGTATCCCATGGCAAAGTTCGGATCGAGCTCAATGGCGCGTTGATGGTGGGGCAGCGCAGCGGCAGGACCTTTCTCCTCGACGGCCTTTCTACCCAGGCTGTACGCTTTCAGCGCCTCCAGCGAAGACGTCGTGGCCTGTTCGAGCGGAACGTCGAACCTCTGCACCGTGGCCAGCGATTCGCCCAGTTCCCCGCGCAGCTTCGCCGCCGCCACTCCCACCGCGTCCAGCACCTTCTCCTTGGCCGCGGCGGTCGCCTGCTCCTGCGCCAGCATGTCGCCACTCTGGCAATTCACCGCCTTCAGTCCCAGCACGTATTGGCTGCCCAGATTGCTGATCGACCCGGCAAGGTACGCCTTGCTCCCTGCCCGCTGGCACACTTCGCTCGCCACCTCGGGGGTAAGCGTCGTGTTCGCCGGGCGGGCCATCAGCTTCAGCGTTGCTGCCACTTTGTTGTCGGGCAAAACATTCAAGAACGGCGACTGGTTTAACGCCACGCTCAGGGCGGTCTTCAGCGTATCGTCGAAAACCGCGTCCCCAGTGCTATTGGCAAAGTCGGCGAGAACCACCGTGTCCTTGTCGGTGAGCGCGCTCAAGTGCCGTTGGTGCACATAGAAGTAAGCCGTCGTGGACGCTACGGCTAGCAACGCTACCGCCCCACCTCCCAACCTGGCCCGCTTCTTCCTCCGCTCAACGGTCAACGGCGGGCCCGCTGTCGGTCGTGCACCCCTGCCGTTCCAGTCCGCCTCCCACAACACCTCCCGGCCAATCCCCTTCAGCGTGAACTCGCCCATCCTGTGAAACGTCACGTCGGTCATGTTGCGGACCAGTTCGTAGGTGGCGGAGGAAAGCAGGATCTGCTGCGCCGTGCCCAAGGCCTCCACCCGCGCTGCCGTGTCCACGTCCGTGCCGTGGTAGGTTCCTTCGAACAGCTCCGGGT
>JBAVYG010000405.1:0-3758 GCA_049698675.1 Terriglobia bacterium | reverse complement strand
GCTGCGAGGTAAAGTGACCCGGGTAGCGCCTTTCGGCGCCTTTGTGGAGCTCGAAGAAGGGATTGAGGGTCTCTGTCATGTCTCCGAGTTTGAGGAGGAGCATGGCCGAAGTGAAGGCGCGAAGATCGAAGTTGGGAGTGAGTTCGAATTCCGCGTGATTCGCCTGAACCCCCGCGAACGAAAAATCGCCTTAAGCAGGAAGGAGCCGGTGGTGGCGGCTGCTGCGGCGGAATTCGAGAAACCCAAAGAACCGGTGAGAAAATCCACCATGGCGGAAGCATTCTCTTCTGCAGGTATTAGCCCATTAGAGTACTCGTCTTCATCATCGGCAGTAGAGTCGTGACTCGCGAAGAAGGGTCACGCGAGAAATTGTTCAGCCATCGGCGAAGCTCTCTGAGCGACGCGAACGAAAGCCGGCAGTCCCGGACACTTCGCACCAGGAGTTAAACATGACCAAAGCAGAGCTGATTGAGGATGTTTCGCGGGCCGTGGAGATGAGCCGCAAGGACTCCGAGATCATCGTCGAAACGATCTTCGGGAGCATTGTGAAGTCGCTTCGCGCAGGTGATAAGGTTGAAATACGGGGCTTCGGCAGCTTTCGTACGCGGCAACGCAAGCCCCGGATCGGGCGCAATCCCAAGACCGGCGTGCGTGTGGATGTGCCCGCAAAGAAGATTCCATATTTTAATCCCAGCAAGGAGTTGAAGGATCTCGTCAACAGTGCTGCGGTGGCCGCGACGCCTTCCTCGCCCCCCGCTGCACCGCCCGCCGAGCCCTCGGGCCCGGCCTCTTCTTAGCGAGCACCCTCGCCTCTCGGGACGGCATGCGGATTATGGACTACCTTTGGAGTCCTTGGCGGTTTCGCTATGTCAGCCAGGCAGGCAAGACGGGCGGTTGCGTCTTTTGCGAAAAGGTTGCCACCGAGCCTTCACGCGACCACGCTAACCTGCTTCTCTACCGCGCCCGCTTTAACTTCGTCCTTCTCAACCTCTATCCCTATACGACCGGTCACTCGCTGGTCATCCCGTATGCTCATATAGCCAGCCTCGAGGAAGTCCAACCCCCTACGCTCGTCGAGATGATAGAGTTGGCGCGGCGGCTCCAGGCCGCATTAACAGATTGCTATCACCCTGAAGGGTTTAATCTGGGAATGAATCTGGGAAGATGTGCAGGCGCCGGCGTGGCGGATCACCTACACCTGCACTTACTACCCCGCTGGACGGGAGATTCCAATTTCATGACGGTCATCGGGGAGACCCGCATCCAGCCCGAAGACCTCTTCACCACCTACGATAAGCTGGCTCCTTACTTTGCCCCGGGCAGTTGATTCCCCCGCCAGGTCCGTACCTGGCACGATGGGCCTGATTAACCCGAATTCGGAAGTTAGCGTGGGTGCGATGTGCATCTTGTAGGGGCACAGCGCGCTGTGCCCCTACCCCCGGCCCCGCACCATTTTGTTCCTCCGGTATCTGCGTCAAACGGCCCTCTAATCAAGTGATCCGGCTCGACCGGCGGCTGCCAACTTTCGAATTCGGGATTAAGCGAAATCGGCTGTACACCCTCGTAATAATACCCGTCGTGGAAAGTGCGATTCCCCAAATGAGGGGTTCTAGTGTCCTCAGTCACAAGTTCGTTGATGAAGTCAGCCCGCGGAGCGGGCGAAAGAGGGTAGCCCACGGCGTCAGCCGTGGGTAGCAGAACCCTCCCTCTCCCCCGTCCCCTCTCCCGCCCGCGCGGGAGAGGGGGTGTCCGCCGGGGCGGACGGGGTGAGGGCTCCTTGCCCCAGGGCTGGCGCCCTGGGCTACGATATTACGCCCCTGCCGGGGCTGTGGAACGGCTACCCGAAACTGCAAGACTTTGTTAGCCAACTTCTAACTCAGGACACTAAGAGGAATTTTCCTTTTCCGTGGGAGAGGGATCAATGGGTGTGTCCACACGGGCTCCAACCCCAAGGCGAGGCTGGCCGTCCGCGGCGGTTCCTTCCAGGCGTTCGTGGCGAACCGCCGTGGCGTGAAGGCGCACGCGCAGGTCGCCGCGGTGGGTGATTTCGTGGGGAATCAGCAGTTCCAGTTCGATGTTCGGAGTCAGGCGGAGGTCATCTGGCCCGATAAAATAAATCCCCGAGCTGGAAATATCCTGCGCCACGCCGACGGCCTCCTTCGCCTCTCCCCTCGGATCCTTCCAGATCAGGCGGACAGGCAACTCCATGCGATATCGCCGCTGACCACGGAGGCCGGCGCCCAGTGGCCTGCCGACTGCGGTTGCCTCGCCCGTGTTGAGATGGAATTCAAGCCCTTCGGCGGCTCCCATGGTGTTAGGGAACTCTTTCCGTGCCTGCGCGACCAGGCTGTCCACGAACGCATCATCACTATCGGGGTCGTGGTGGAACAGCACCAGCCGCTTCACGCCTCGTTCCTGGGCGATGTGCACGCCCTCTTGCCATGAGCTGTGCCCCCAACCTTTCTTTTCGCCTTCCGACTGCTCAGGCGTGTACTGGGAGTCATACAACAGAAGGTCGGCATCCTGGGCCAGATCACGCACCGCGCGATCGTGGAAGGGGGAGCCTGGCTCGGTGTCGGTCGCCAGGACGAACACGCGGCTGTCCGCCTCGATCCGGTAGCCGGCGCTTCCCTGCGGATGATGGAGCGGCGCGGAGCTGATCACAGCCCCGTTAATATTGACAGGGCCCTCCTCCAAGTCGAGAAAGTGGCATTTTGCTCCCATGGCGCTCATGTCCACCGGGAAGTAGGGATTCCCCATCTGGCCTTCGAGGGTGTGCTGCAACTCGGACCCTCGGCGCAGAGGGGAGTGGAAAAGGAAGGTGTTGCCCTTCCTGTAAAGAGGAAGGAAAAACGGAATCCCCTGAATGTGGTCCCAGTGGAAATGCGTGAGGAAGATATAAGCCTGGACCGCCCGGTCAGCGTATTCGCGGAGAATGCTCTTGCCCAGCGCCCTCAGCCCGCTGCCACAGTCCAGGATGATGAGCGTGTCGTTGTCGAGCCTGACCTCGACGCACGACGTATTGCCGCCGTACCGCCCATTCCCTCTTTCCGGGGTCGGCGTTGTACCACGCACACCCCAAAGTCTGACCTTCATGGTTCACCACCTTGCCGCGAGCGGGGTCCGGCACCGGTAGAAGAAGGTCGGTGCGGGGCAAGCAAGACACCATGTGTCGGTCTTGATTCAAGGGGGTTGGCAATAAGGCTGCCCATGTCCTATAGCCTAGCAAGCATGCTACTTGGTGTCTACCCCATTCTGGTCTCCCAAATCGTCCAAGCACCGTCGCAATGCGTGGCTAGTGTAGTGTCCAGGAAATGGCAGGACAACGCGCCTTCTCGTAGCGCCGGCATCCTGCCGGCACATGCCACCGGGACGGTGGCGCTACATTGTCCACTTAATTAGTGGACACTACACTAGCCTCACTCTGCGCAGATGACGGAGCATTGGGGCGCACACATTAACGACGATGTCTGCGCCACCGGCGCTCCTGGGCGATGCCCGGCTCAGTGGGGACAAGGGGATTCATCAACAGGAATCGGTAATGCTAAACCGTGCGCCGTTACTCGCGATCCATCCCAGCGAGCACCATGCCACCACAAACTTCCTCGAAGCGGACTTCGGGGGAGTCAGGGGACGAAGTTCTACGGGTAGGCCGTTTCCCGGCAACTTGGATTGTTGGGAGCGGGTAGCGCGGACCACCGCTTTTGTGGTCCGCGTCTTTTCGGCCCCCTGATGGAGCGATCAAATTCGTGCGCGCG
>JBAVYG010000404.1:0-2275 GCA_049698675.1 Terriglobia bacterium | reverse complement strand
AAGTCCAGAGCGAGATTCTTCGCTCCGCTCCGCTGCGCTCAGAATGACATGTTGTGGAGGATTAAGTGAAACCGGAAACTGGAAATTGGAAACTAGGGCTGCCAGTTTCCAGTTTCTGATTTCCAGTTTCTGCTTACCCGCAGGTTTGTGGAAATTGAGATTTACGGTAGACTGTTTGTTTCTTCATATCATCGAATCATATGACTGAGGAAACGGTAGCCACGAATTGGACGTCCAGCGAGGTCCGCGTCCGGTACGCGGAGACGGACCAGATGGGCGTAGTTTATTACGCGAATTATCTCGTCTGGTTCGAGATCGGGCGCACGGATTTTTGCTCCCAGCACGGTTTCGCTTACCGCGATATGGAGCAAGAGGACGGGCTTTACATCATGGTGGCCGAAGCGCGTTGCCGTTATAAAGCCCCGGCGCGTTACGACGACGAACTCGTGGTCCGCACCCGCTTGACCGGGATGCGGAGGCGGGTGTTGATCTTCGGCTACGAAATCTACAAAAAGCGCACGGATGAACTCATTGCTGAAGGCGAGACGGTGCACGTCATCACCGACCGCGACGGCCGCCCGCGCAGCTTGCCCGACAAGTACCGGGAATTGCTCTTGCCCAGCCCTAAGGCACACGGAACGGGTGCCCAGTCAGAAGGCAAGATTGGTGGCTTTTGATGCCGCGCGATTTGCAGCTCACCGGACATGACCTGACCCCACGCGACTTTTACCAAGTGGTGCGGGAAAACCGTCGCGTCAAGCTCTCGCCGCAGGCGCGCCATGCCATGACGCAGTCCCGCAAACTCGTGGAGAAGATCATGCAGGGAAAAGAGGCCGTTTACGGCGTTACGACCGGGGTCGGAAGCCTCTCCACGGAACGGATTGAGCCCGCGCAGGCACGAGAACTGCAATTAAACGTGGTGCGCAGCCACGCCTGCGGGGTGGGAGAGCCGCTTGACGCTCGAGAGACTCGCGGGATCCTCCTGCTGCGAGCGAATACGCTGGCCATCGGTCTTTCGGGTGTCCGGCCGGAGGTGGCCGAACTGCTCTGTGGGTTCCTTAACAACGGGGTGCATCCCGTGGTGCCCGGGCGCGGGTCGGTCGGGGCGAGTGGCGATCTTGCTCCGCTGGCCCATGTGGCGCTGGCGTTGGTGGGTGAGGGCGACGTGATCTACCGGAGCCGTCGCAGGCGCGCGCTGACCGCCATGCGGGAGGCAGGGTTAAAGCCCCTGGCGCTCGAAGCCAAAGAAGGTCTTTCACTCGTGAACGGCACTCAGGCAATGCTCTCTGTGGGACTTCTCGCGCTACGTTCTGCCGAACTTCTCGCGGACACGGCAGACGTGGCGGGCGCGCTCTCGCTGGATGCCTTGCGCGGCTCCCGCAGGGCCTTTGATGAACGCCTGCACCGAGCCCGCCCACATCCGGGGCAGATGGTGACCGCCAAAAACATCTGGCGCCTTACGCAGGGAAGCGAGATTAACAGGTCGCACCAGGGATGCTCACGCGTCCAGGACGCATACAGTTTGCGCTGCATGCCGCAGGTCCACGGGGCGGTGCGCGACGCGCTCAATTACGCGCGACAGACCTTTGAAAGGGAAATGAACAGCGCCACGGACAATCCCCTGGTCTTCGTGGGCGAAGGCGAGGTTATCTCGGGGGGCAACTTCCACGGGCAGCCGTTGGCCACCGCGCTTGACCTCATGGCGTTGGCGCTGACGCAACTGGGCGGCATCTCCGAAAGGCGAATCGACCGCCTGGTGAACCCCCTGACGTCCGACCTGCCGCCCTTTTTGGCAAAGTCACCAGGCCTCGAATCGGGATTCATGCTCACTCAAGTGACGGCTGCCGCTCTGGCTTCGGAGAACAAAATTCTGGCCCATCCCGCCTCTGCGGACTCCATCCCCACCTCCGGAAACAAGGAAGACTACGTGAGCATGGGCATGGCGGCAGCCCTGAAGCTGCGCCCCCTCCTCTCCAACTTGACCGCGATAATCGCCATCGAGCTGCTGGCTGCTTGCCAAGCCATTGATTTGCTGGCTCCACTCCGGACCGGGCGGCTGGCGGAAAAAGCCAGGGCGGTGCTTCGAGCCGTCTCACCCCCCGTAACCAAAGATAGACCATTGCACAAGGATATCGCCCGCGTGGCGCAGCTTGTTTCCGAAGGCGCGTTCGCCGCAGTCTTGAAAACCAGCGCGGACTGTCATTCCGAGCGAAGCGAGGAATCTCGCTCTCATCGTTCCCGCACAGACCAGGGCGAGATTCCTCTCCCGCGACTG
>JBAVYG010000403.1:0-2693 GCA_049698675.1 Terriglobia bacterium | reverse complement strand
AATCGTGTAGGGGAATTCCTTCTCTTCCGGGACGACGCCAATTAGTGCACGCTCCGCCAGCGCCCCGTGGCCGATTTCACGCCTGCCGGGACCGCGCAGGAACGCCACCTCTCCCACACTGAAAGGTGGGAAGTTGTAATGGAGCATGAAACGTTTGAAAGCCTCGCCTTCGAGCACATCGAGCCTCTGCACATCCTCGGCGGTCCCCAGCGTAGCGGTCACCAGTGCCTGTGTCTCACCTCTGGTAAAGAGGGCGGAACCGTGAGTGCGTGGCAGGATGCTCACTTCGCTCGAGATCTCCCTCACTTGGTCGAAAGCCCGGCGATCAGGCCGCTGGCGTTTCTCGAGGACGTCGTTGCGGAAGAGGCGCTCTTCCAGGCGCGAGAAATAGTGAGCGGCCAGGCGGCGCTTCTCTACGTCATCTTCCGGGTAGCTTTCCAACAGTTTCGTGCGGATTTCGACGATTCGACGCTGGCTCTCCTGCTTGGCGTATTTCGAGGTGTCCATGGCATCGTGGAGCTGCTCCTCGACCTTGCTCTTCACTTCCTGGTAAAGCGCCTCATCCATCGCTGGCGCAACAAATTCCCGCTTCTTATTGCCTACCTTCTGGAAGAGGTCTTTCTGGAGGGCTACGATCTTGCGGATTTCGGCGTGCCCGTACTGGAGGGCGTCCAGGATCGTCTCTTCAGAAACTTCCTTGGCGCCCGCTTCCACCATCACGATGGCCTCCTCCGTGCCCACCACGACCAGATTTAGCAGGCTGGACTTGGTCTCCGCGTAGGTGGGATTCGTCACCAGCCGGCCATCCACCAGGCCTACCCGCACCGCTCCGACGGGCGTATAAAACGGAATATCCGAAAGGTAAAGGGCGGCTCCCCCGGCAACCATGCCAATGACGTCCGGGTTGTTGTCCGAATCCGCCGACAGAACCAAGGCAATCACTTGGGTCTCGTCGTTGAAGCCTTCCGGGAAAAGGGGGCGGACCGGCCGGTCAATCATGCGACTGGTGAGGATTTCCTTTTCCGTAGGTCTTCCTTCCCGCTTGAAAAAGCCGCCGGGAATCTTCCCCGCGGCGTAGTTATATTCACGGTAGTCAACCGTTAAGGGGAAAAAATCGATGCCCTCACGGGGTACAGTTGAACATGCGGTCGCCAACACTACCGTGTCACCATACCGGACCATGGCGGAACCGTCCGCCTGTTTGGCCACTTTGCCACATTCAATGCTCAGGGTGTTTGATCCCAGGGCAATTTCTACTTTTTGCATCTCAATGTCCTCCGACAATTTTTGCCCAGTGCTCGCTGGGGCCTCCGCGCGATGCAGAAGCGCTCCACCGTCCAGCTTCACTTCGCTGCTCTCGAAATGTGAGGGACTGGTTGTGCATGCTGGTTTGGTCAGAGAGTTGCGAATAGGGGCGGATAAGCAACTACGGGTGCCCTCAGAACCGGCTGCGGAAAGGCGCAAAACGAAAAAGCGACCTGCACCCGTTTCGCGGTGGGTCGCTGCGCGCAAAAAATTTGTCGCTTCGGGAATTCCTGAACTGTCCGCTCAATACCGGCTACTTACGGATGCCCAACCTCTCGATAACCCGCTTATAACGCTCCGCATCCAGGCGTTTGAGATACTCCAACAGGCGCCTTCTTTTGCCCACCATCATGAGCAAACCACGGCGCGACGCGTGATCCTTGCGATGAACGCTAAAATGCTCGTTCAGATAGTTGATTCGTTCGCTCAGCAGGGCTACTTGAACTTCCGGCGAGCCTGTGTCGCTACCGTGAACTCGGTAACGCTCAATCAGGTCGCCTTTGGATTCGCGCGTCAGCGGCATCCGCCATTCTCCTCGCTTTTCATCTCTCTTTTCAACAATCTCAGATTAACACGGAGGCGGAGTTTTGGCAAAAGAAAATCGAACGGAGAGTAATCCCCCAGTCTCGGTTGGCTTAGCGCCGCCCTTTAGAGCCTGCCCTGAGCGCAGCGAAGAGGCGGCACGTGCCGGCCCCGCCCTGCGGGACCGGCGCTACGTGCGTTGCAACCCGAGAGTGAGAGATTACACCTACATCACTCGGTATCCCCCACGCTCCCTTGCGAAGGCATGAGCAGGATTTCTTCCAGGGTGGTTCGGGGGGGCTGTGCCAGCGCCCCAAAGACGGCCTCCGCGACGTCCGCTGGCTGGATGAGGTCGATGCGGCAGACGGGGAATCCAAATTGGTTGGTCAGGCGAGTGTTCGTGGAGCCCGGCAGAATGCCTGTGACGCGAATCTTCAACGGCCGAAGCTCCTCGCGGAGTACCCGCGTCAGGCCAAGCGCCCCGAATTTGGAAGCGGTATAGGCCGAACAATTCGCAAAAGGCTGCAGGCTGGATACCGAAAGGATATTCACCAGATGGGCCGCCCGGCTGCGGCGAAGAAGAGGCAGCGCGGCGCGGGTGCACAAGAACAGAGAGGTGAGATTGGTTTCCATGTTCCTTCGCCAGTCGTCGAGGGAGGTGGAAACAAAGGGCTTATAAGTGAACACGCCGGCGTTGTTGATGAGGATGTCAAGGCGGCCCAGCTCGCGCCCCACTACCTTGAACAGCCGCTGGACTTGCCTGGCCTGCGTCACATCCGCCTTGACCACCAACGCGCCACCCGGAACTTCCTTTGCCGCCTTGCGCAGAGCCGCTTCCTTCCGGGCAACCAGTACGAGCCTTGCAC
>JBAVYG010000402.1:0-2133 GCA_049698675.1 Terriglobia bacterium | reverse complement strand
GGTGTCGGTATGGAAACGGTTGATGCAGACTACTGGATTGATCCCCGAGCGCCGAATGATTTTGAGGTGGTGCAGCAGGTTGGGAATCCCCTTTTCGAGGAGCTTCAGATTCTCCTTGGTGTAATCCTCGGGGAGAGGCAAACCCGGCACCACCCTGGGACCGCCCCCGTGCATCTTGAGAGCGCGAATCGTGGCAGTCAGGATGGAGACGTTCGGCTTCAGGCCGCTATAACGACACTTGACGTTCCAGAACTTTTCAAAACCAATGTCCGCCGCAAAGCCGCTCTCCGTGACGTGATAATCGAACATCTTCAGGCCGAGCCGGTCGGCGATGATGGAGGACTGCCCCACGGCGATGTTGGCGAATGGGCCGGCATGCACCATGCAGGGCTGGTATTCCGCAGTCGAGCAAAGTGTGGGGTTAATGGTGTTCCGCATCCAGGCCGTCATAGCTCCCGCAACATCCAAGTCGGTTGTGGTGATCGGATTCCCCTTCTTATCATAAGCAACGGTAATCTCCCCGAGGCGCTTTCTCAGGTCGGCCAGATCGGTGACAATGGACAGAATGGCCATCAGCTCGGAACTGACGGCGATGCCGAACTTGGACTGCATCATGAAGCCGTCCTGCTTGCCGCCGATTCCAATGATGATGTTGCGCAGCGTCTGCGCGCAGAAATCCATGACCCAGCCCATTTCCACGCGCGTGGGGTCGATATCCAGGCGGCGCATTATGCTGTGCTGCCGTAATTGCTCATCGTTATAATAGTTTCGCTCGTGCTGCATGCGAGCGGTAAGCGCCACCATGGCCAGATTGTGGGCGCGCTCGATGTCGTTGATGTCGCCCGTAAGACCCAGGGAGAACTCGGTCATGGGGATCAGCAGGGCGTTCCCTCCGCCGGCGGCCGTGCCCTTTATGTTCATAGTCGGACCGCCTGAAGGCTGCCGCAGGCACCCGCCAACATTCTTCCCGCGCTTGCCCAAACCCTCCATCAAACCGAGGGAAGTTGTGCTTTTTCCCTCACCTAAGGGGGTGGGGGTAATAGCTGTGACTTCGATGTACTTCCCGTCAGGACGACCCTTTAGTCGTTCAATAATCTTGAGAAAATCCAGTTTCGCGAGCCGTCCCATGGGGATCACTTCATCTTGCTGCAGCCCCAATCTTTCCTGCCATTCGCGGGGACTGGGCATCCCCTGTTCGGCTGCTTCTGAAATCTGCCAGTCTTGCATTTTTGTCGCGTCGTACGCCATCCTTTGGCCTCCAGAATCTCGATAGGATTAACGACTCAACATCGTGGCGAAGCGGCGAATGCCGAGGTTTGCTGACCTCTCCCGGATGCGTTGGGCTGTCTCCACAATTCGCTCCCCGGGTTTGTGCACCGCCAGCATTAAGTCAACGTCCATGGCAGTCCCGCGGCTGAGATGCTCGGTCCCGGCTTCCATATCCAGAATTGGACAGAGGCGCGCAACTCTGCAGCGAGGCCAAGAGCCGATGCGGAATCCACGTCCGGGCCAGCGTCGATGGCCAAGGCCTTTAGATGATCGGTTGCATGCCAGCGAGCAAGAGTGCCAGCTAAGGTGGACCTCTCCACCCCACCTTCCCCGGACACAGCGACTTTGAGTGCCACGTCCTGTATTTCCAGCAGGTTACGTGCCATATTCGAGCTTCTTCACTAATTTCACGGCCTGCATACGCATTCTCTTGACAAGTGATTTAAGAGAGTTAGATATAACCGGAGCAGGTCAACTGGTGAGATAGAAACGAACCCTAAACCGATCGCGCAGCAAATGGGGAGTTTGGCACTCTTTATTAGGACAAATCACGTTTGCTGGGAATTACGCACAGTTGACGGTTTTCTCGCCCCTCGGCCATGATGCCCGATTCCCTGCGAAGCTTGCCTTTTCGACCGTCAGATGGACGGCCATCTGGGTGGCCCGCAACAGCCCCTTGCCTATACTCTTCAGTCAGCTTGGAAAGACGGTTGAGGAGGAGTCTCACCGATGGGTTTGTGGGGTATCCTGGTCACCACAAATAACGGCCTAATTCGACCGCACAACGAATGTCTCCGTCGCCAAGTTCGCCCTGCGGAGGCTTTGTGCCAGCGTGCGCGCAGCGTCTTCGGTGCTCTCGTGACC
>JBAVYG010000401.1:0-8083 GCA_049698675.1 Terriglobia bacterium | reverse complement strand
CGCCTTACAGGGACCTGGGACTTATTGCCATCTTCCTGGGAAACTTGGAAAAGGCATTGGAGGAATTTCGACCGGCGCTGCGCCTGGAGCCAAATAGTGTATACAACTATCTCAACCTCGGCTGGATCTACACGACCCTCAACCGGCTGGATGAAGCGGAGGCGGTGTACAAGCAGGCGGAGGAGCGCAACCTGGAGGGCGAGTGGCTGCTCGCGAACCGCTACGGGTTGGCTTTCCTGAAGGGCGGTGCGGCGCAGATGGCGCAATTGGCCGCAGCCGCCATGGGCAAGCCGGGCGCGGAGGACCTGCTGCTGGCCATGCAAGCGGACACGGAAGGTTGGTACGGCAAGCTGAAGAAGGCGCACGAGCTCACCCGGAGGGCGATGGATTCAGCCCAGCACAACGATGCCAAAGAGACGGCCGCAGCCTATCAGGCAGAGGCGGCGCTGCGCGAGGTGGAAGCGGGAAACCGGGAGCAGGCGCGTGCCGAGGCCCATGCGGCGGTGAAGCTGGCCCCGAACCGCTGGGTGCGTTCCGTGGCGGCGCTGGCCCTGGCACGGGCAGGCGATACGGCAGGGGCGGAGAAGCTGGCGGCCGAACTCGACAACACTTTCCCGCTGGACACTGTTGTCCAGAGGTATTGGCTGCCCACGGTCCAGGCGGCGGTCGCCCTGGAACGCAAAGACCCGAACCGGGCAATCGAACTATTGAAGGCGGCGGGCACGGTCGAACTTGGCCTACCAACGAACCTCGTGATATCGATGTGCCCCGCTTACGTGCGTGGGGAAGCCTATCTCATGCTGCACGACGGCAACCGAGCGGCAGCGGAATTTCAGAAATTCATCGACCACCGAGGACTAGTGTGGAACTTTCCCTGGGGTGCGCTGGCCCGGCTGGGACTGGCACGCGCCTACGCCATGCAGGCGGGTCTTGCTGTAGCGGCGGTCTATGACCGCCGAAAAGAAGACGGCGCTCCCTTCCTGCGTCAGGGCAGGCTGCGAGCGCCGCTACAGCTTGACGCCCTCGCCAAAGCCCGCGCCGCCTATCAGGATTTCCTCACGCTCTGGAAAGACGCCGACCCCGACATCCCCATCCTGAAGGAAGCCAAGGCGGAATACGCAAAGCTGCGGTTGTAGTCTCTAATTTCTAATTTCCAGTTTCTATTTTCCAGTTTCTGGTTTCTGGTTTCCAGTTTGGGCCGCTCCTTCTTCCGTTTTCGGCTCCTCTTCCAAGTCCTTGGCGAACACTGCATAGCCAGGGTTGGGCGGAAAGAGGTTGGACATCAGGATCATACGGCGGCGCAACTGTTGGAGGGGCAGGTGTTCGGGTCCCACCCGGATCTGGACGTCGTGCCACAAGCCGTGCATGTATTCAGCTACCGTGCTCACCAGGGAGATGTCCCGGTAGGGCTCATACTGAAGGTGACTACGGCGCCAGGGGCGAATGGCGAGCAGTGCCTGCTTGGCAGTCAGGGATTCTTCATCAATCTCGCCGCGCACACCGTGGCGAAGCTCCTCATCCAGGAGCTCATCGTAGGCGGCGAGTTCCGAACTGGTAAGACGTGGCCGCAGCAACTCGGCGACACTAGCCAGGAACTCGAACCCGGTGTCGTGGGGGTCCACTTCCCGACAGGCGAGGAGGAGATGGGTCCTTTCGCTTGTTTCAACCCATGCGGAAGTGTGAGTCTCACCTTTGGGTTTAGCCGAACAGACCACATCCCCGGATTCCATACAAGCGATGTAAGGAACCATCAGGACTCGAAGCGGGCCGATCCGCTCGGCGATGCCCGCCGGAACTGCCTGCGCCGGTTCTCGCACCATGGTCCGCTCCTCCGCAGGAGTCAGCGTGAGCATGGAGTGGATCTCCCAGCCATGGGCCAGGTGTGAGAGCGGGACGAATTTTCCTTTGACGTACTCGCTGATGGGGATGCTATCCTGCGCCGGGATTTGCGGAGTGCTCAAGTTTCACCATCCCACCTCCCCTGCCATCGAAAGCAGGGGGTTGTGTTGCTCGTGTAGTGTCCGCTAATTGGGTGGACAATGTAGCGCCGCCGTCCCGGCGGCATCTGCCGGCAGGATGCCGGCGCTACGAGAAGGCGCGTTGTCCAGCCATTTCCTGGACACTACACTACGGAGTATTCTGAGCAATTCCGGTCCGGCTGTCCAGCAGGGATTCAGATGCGCTCGAATCATGCAGCGCGCTACTTATCATGGTGCGAGACCTGTTCTCCGGCGGAGAGGCTAGGCAGGGAAGCCGAAGAGCAGGCCTTCATGAACTCGCCCCACTTGGATATCGAGGAGCGTTTTGGGCGGGAGGTTCGAGCCCTCCGCTACACTTGCTGAACTCCAGCACCCGCTCGATCAGCGCAACCCTGGGCGCTACTTGCGCAGCTCGTCCAGTCGTACCCAGTCGCCGGGCGCGCGCTCGTACTTCCAGAACCGCCAACCGTCAACGGAATACTGGGAGACTGCGACTGCGGCGGCGGTCGGAGACTGATATACCTTGCCCTGAAGCCGAATGGTGCCGTCGTCCCTTAAGGTGGCTTGGAAGGTCTTACCCTTTGATCGCCCGCGGAGCTTGAATACCTTCTTGACATAAGGAAGGAGAGGCGGCATGCGGCCGGGCAAAACCGCGTAGAGTGTCTCCTCGCTTTTGCCGAAGATGTGGTCAAGCTTCTCCCGACTCCGCCGTCTAATGTCCTTCGCAAGACGTGCGTGCAAGTCCTCTGAACGCGCAAATTTGCCAACCTTGGCGTTGCCCTCCGGTCTCGGTTTCACCACTCGCAGTATCAGGCTCTCAAGCTCTCGCAGATGCTTGTCGCCGATTGTCAGATAAACGCTGAAGCGGTCCCACTGCCCAGCATGTTTGTCCTTAAGGTGAGACTTCAGGCGAGAGCTGAGATCGCTCGCCAGGCCAACGTAATAGAGGTCCTCCTCCTGGTAGAGCGCATACACACCCTGACGCCGGGAGACGTACTCACGGATAATGTCCTGGTATTCTTCTAAAACATCGCCGCTGACATTCTCAAGATGTTGGCAGACCAGTTGGGCAGGTTTCGCCATAGTTACGCACCTTCTATGATCTTACGCTCCTCGTCCGTGATGCCGTAAAGCCGTAAGCCAGTTGGTCGATTTCGGCGTCGGCGTCGGCGTTTTCGCGTTCTGGGCGGTCGACTTGCCACGCACAGGCCGGCTTCAGCTTGGCGCCGTCTTGAGTTTCCGTCGCCTAGAATATGCACTGGGCTACTCCAACGCTTGTTCATCTACCCTCTTCTGCAAGGACTTCAAGGCTTCATATACTTTGATTTTCTCTTTCCTCGTCATTCTGCTGAGGTGGTCTTTTCCGGTCTGCCGAACATAGAAAGCCCGCCGCTGGTCCTCAGACAGCCCGAGCGCCTTCGAGATTCCATAAATACCTCTCACTGCCTGCTCAACCCGCCTGTAGAGCGGCTCCTCATTCCGGCGGGCATAGAACTTTTCACGAAGGTATCTGATTGCCTCGCCAAATCTTTCCCGGGGCAGTCGATGATAGTGAGACACGTCGAGGTGGTTATAGAATTCGTTCCACTCTCGCTGATAGTTAGGTTTTCTCCTCGTGCGAGTTGCTTCGTCTTCTGCCAGATCATTTATCCACTTCTGGATGTCTTTCCTTTCATCATCGCTGATCTCAAGTCCCTCTGCCGCGTCCCCTAGCCGCGGCCGCGCTCGGCGTCGATCTCGAATCGCCTTTTTGAGCTTCTCGCCCACGTCGGTGATTTGGGTCTGAATCTTCTCGGTCCCCTCGTAGGCCTTCTTGGCATACTCAGGAAAGAACTCGTCCACTAGATCCTGATGCTTGCTTATTGCATCCTTCAGACGAGACCCATCCCATATGACAATTTCGAACGGGCAAGATGGCCTCTGCGCTTCAATAAATCTCCAAGTCTGCGCGGAGAGCGACTGGCTGCATAGGAAGTGCCACTTCTTAAGCCCCTGGGAACCGCGCACCTTGTCCAGATCGTCGCGGACCTTGCGAAGCGGCACATTGCCGTGTGTGTGGGTAAATTGGAACAACTCACTCCCCCAGACCGAGAATCCGTCGATGCCCTGGTCGCCCCCGGCCTGATTGACGGGGTGGAAATCGGGATAAAGGCGCGCGAGCACTCGTTCACATAGTTCCTGAAATTCCTTGGGCGTCTCCAGCCTACGGAAGTTGATCCTCTCAGCCATGTTCGTGCCTCCACTAAGATTCGCACCCGGACAAAGCACGCCACGTTCTATGCCCGGCTAATGCCCTCGGCTACGTCCCCTCGATGATTTCGCGCTCTTCCTCAGGGATACCGTAAAGCTCGTATACCAAGTTGTCGATTTCGGCGTCGGTGGCGGCGAATTCGCGGTCGACGCGTTCAACTTGCGAGGGTGCGAGCTTGCCGGAGTGCTTTTGCCTGTTCAATTCCAGCATCCGCTCGACCAGCACCACCATCTTGTCGTGCCGGGCCTTGTCAGCAGGGTCAGAGAAGTTAATGGGGCGGATAGGGACTCTCTCCATGTATTGGTAAATCAGCCGGTAGCGATATTCACCGGCACGAATGCCGAACGGGATGCTGATATTGCTGATTGCAAACCAGAAAAGACGGCTGTTAAGAATGCCGAGCAAATAGCGGTCTCCTGTACCTAGACAGTAGGCAGTGTTGGCAAGGTAGAGGTCGGTGTCGTCAGCATAAAAGCGCGGTCCTTTGCAAATATCTGGGAAGATGATCTTGGGTCCATCGAAGTACCCGTAATAATCGCAGGGCCTCAACTCCCACCAATAATCGCCTTGGTCCTGTCGCTTGCGACAGGCTTCTGCGAATGGCGCCAAGTGTTTGGCCAAGCCTGAATACTCATCACTGAACCGGCTCCAAGCCTCTTTTTCGGAGGTAGGTCTTGCCTTCTTCTGTGGCTTTGACATTTCCTGGCGCGTCCAGCCGCACGGAACTACAACTAGGTATTGACGTACATCCTCTATGTAGTAACGGAGGATGTTCTGGCCGCCGAGAAAACGCTTAATTAGAGGCCTAGCCGCCGGTGATTCTGCGAGTATGGCCTTCCACTCCTTTTCAGAAAGTACAAAGGCTTCGTTCAAGCCGGTTTTGATGCCATAGAACATCCGGCCTTCAACATACTTCCCCAAAGGTGTGCGCGCCTTCATGATCTTCTCGAACACAGCAGCTTCGGCGTCGCTCTTCAGGGACCATGCTTCCGGGGTCAGGCGTTGATGAGGGATCGTGTAAAGCGCTGGTCCGAGGCAGCCGTCCAAATCATCGAAATCGAGCGATGCGATTCTTGCAACCTGTACTCTCTCAGGCTGCTTCTGCTTAGCGAGAAGCGGGATGCACACGTAGGTGTCCTTGGCATTCTCGAACACCGCGAGTCCGCCAAAATCAACTATTCGGAGGGGCGCGGCGGCCTTCTTCAGGAAAGCTCGCAGCGGTTCGGCAAAGTTAGTGCGCAAGAAACTGCTGGATACGATGATGCTGTAATACCCGCCCTCTCGCAAAAGGCGCAATCCCTTTTCCATAAAATAAACGTACAGGTCGGCCACGCCATCGAATGACTTATAATGCGTCTGAAAGTAGCCCTTGAACTGGGAAATCGACTCCTGGCGCACATACGGCGGGTTGCCGATGACCACATCAAACCCACCGGAGCCCATGACCTGGCCGATGGAAATTGTGGCGCAAGGCTCGCCTTCCAGCCTTGCGGCTTTTCGAGCACGACGCGGTTGTCGCGGCGCGCCAATACGATCGTTTTCGGAAACGGCGCAAGGTCCAAATTCACCTTGCGCTGGAAGACCCGCAGGGCCGGACAGCGGGCCCTGCGCTACAAAATCCCAATCGAAGGCGTTGATGCGGTCGCGTTCATCTTCCGCGAACAGGACGCCCTGGTCATAGATATCCGGCCCGATCAGGGAATTCCCGCACTGGATGTTGTATTTCAGTTCCGGCAGCAGGTGTTGCTTGGGCGGCAATTGGGACTGCTCGCCTTCCAGCGCCTTGAGGTACAGGCTCATCATGGTGATCTCGACGGCCTGCGGGTCAATATCCACGCCGAAGAGGTTGTTGCGCAGAATCTTCGCCTTGCGATAGACCGAGAGGCGCTTCGTGCCGTCGGGATCGGTGTGTACCTCGCGCATGAAATCCAGAGAGGGATGGGCATGGCGCACCTCCTGTTCGGGGTGCTCCAAGTACCATTGGGTGTGGTAGTCGATGAGGTACTGGAACGCACCAATCAGGAACGATCCTGAGCCGCAAGCGGGGTCGAGAATGCGAATCTTCTCAATCTGTTTGGGCGTCTTGCCTTCGATCACCTTTCCCACCGTGTTCTTCACGATGTAGTCCACGATGTATTTGGGCGTGTAATAGACGCCGCCTGCCTTTCGGACTTCCGGCTTTTCCTCCACGCGCACTTGCTTGGGCGTGAGGCGGATGGTGTTGCCAAGGTAGCGCTCGTAAATCGAGCCCAGCAATTCCACGCCGATCACGTCAAAGCGGTAAGGGCTTTGGGGCTGGTAGAGCCGTTTGATAATGCGCGCCAGGATTTCCGAATCGATTTGGATTTCTTCCGAAAGGTGAGGCTTGAAGATTTCGCCGTTAAAATCCTCGTTGATTTTGTGGAAGAGGTCGTTGAGCCAGTCGAAGATGGGGAACTTGCCGCCGTGGGTTTCCCATTCCTCGACCACCTCGGCGAGTTGGCGCTTTTCGATCACGTGACGGTCTTCGGCGATGCGGATGAAGACAATGCGGTCGAGCAGTCGTTGCACGACTTCGTTCAGTTGCTTGGCGGTGAGCGCGGGATTGCGCTTGTGAATGTCCTTGGCCAGCTCCTCGCGCCAGCCGGTCATCTCGTCGAGGAAAACATCGTCCACCTGCTTGCGCAGGTGCGGCGCGCGGCGGGCCTTGGGCAAAAGCGCATCGAGCGACCCGGCTGCCACGCGTTCCTTTGAAAATTCCCAGAGCTTCTCGAGGCTGGAGAGGTAATCGCCGTACTTCAGCTTGAGCAGCAGACCGTCGTCGGGGTTGCGCTCATCCGGTTGGCGGGAAGCGTCGTAGAAGCGGAATTCCACGAAATCAGTCAGAATCACGAAGAAGACTTGCCGGGTGTTCCAGACGTAGCCTTTGGCCTGCAAGATATGGTGGGGATTGCTCAGGGTTTCGGAGGGCGCTTTGGCCTCCACAAAAAACTTGGTTTGCCCGCCGATGCGGAAATTGTAGTCGGGCCGCCCGGTGGTCTCGCTCTCGCCCCGCTCGACGATCACTTCGCGCTGGTGATGCGCGAGGCCCGCCTCGTTTTCCACGTCCCACCCCAGCGCCTTGAAAAGCGGCGTGATGAAGTCCACGCGCACCTGGGCCTCGAGATAATCACCAGAAAGGTAGTAGTCCTGATCAGCCTGGAATTTGCTGACCAGCTTTTGCAATTTCTCTGAGAATTCCTGAATCGAGTCGGACAAGGTGCAACTCCGTTCTCCAGAAGACTGAGTGACAGAAGTGTAATTCGAGCGGAGGAATGATTCAAGAAGAGGTTTGGGCCACGCTTGACACCTGGCGCCTGCCGTTCCGCCTCCTGGACTTATCTCTTGACACCAGGATGGAAAAATGCTAGCCTATCTTAGTTGACCTATGGAGAGCGCCGACACAGAGCGCGGGAAGGAGATTCGAAAGCGGCCCGCAGGGAGTGGAAAATGGCACGAAAATGCAAAAAAGATACTAAATAGAGGGAACGAACCTAAGGATGTGCTGAAAACAAAGGACTTAGCGTTTTTGGAGGCCAAAAACGAACTGGTTCTTGAGTGCAAACGAACCCCAATCAAAGCCAAAAAAGTGGCCAAAAACCCACCCATTGTGCGGCATTGGACCCCGAATTCGGCGCGAGGAATCCAGCGTGGGCTAGGCAGGAAAGCCGAAGAGCAGGCCTTCATGAACTCGCCCCACTTGGATATCGAGGAGCGTGTTTTGCGGGAGGTTCGAGCCGGGCAGGACAATCTTCAGGTAATTGCTGCTGAGCGCCACGCGCTCACTGGCGCCGGATTCATCGAGTGTGATGGCCGAGAGCTTACGACCGACTTG
>JBAVYG010000400.1:0-5452 GCA_049698675.1 Terriglobia bacterium | reverse complement strand
GGAGTTTATCCTGAGGGGGCAGGGCGAGATTCTTCGCTTCGCTCAGAATGACAGCGAAGGACTCGGGATGACAGCCTGGAAGGGTTTTTCCGCAGCCTGATTGAACCCAGGAAAGGAGAAGCAAATGAGCGCTGAGAATATCAAGGAAGTGGTAAAAGAGAAGTACGGGCAGGCGGCCCTGCGTGTCATCCAAGGCCGAAGTTCCTGTTGCGGAACGGCGCCGCCTTTGGACGGTTGTCCTGACCCCATCACCTCGAACCTTTACGATGGCAGCCAAACCAGCCAAATCCCCGAGGAAGCTCTCCTCGCTTCGTTGGGGTGTGGAAACCCAACCGCACTGGCCGAGTTGAAGCCCGGTGAAACCGTGCTCGATCTGGGATCAGGCGGGGGCATTGATGTGCTGTTGTCCGCCAAGCGGGTGGGGCCGACCGGCAAGGCCTACGGTCTGGACATGACGGATGAGATGTTGGCGCTGGCCCGCGAAAACCAGCGGAAAGCCGGGGTTGAGAACGTAGAATTCCTGAAGGGTGAAATTGAGAACATTCCACTACCCGATAACTCCGTCGATGTCATCATCTCGAATTGTGTCATCAACCTCTCCGCCGACAAGGACCGAGTGTTGAGGGAAGCGTTTCGCGTGCTCAAGCCGGGCGGGCGATTCGCCGTCTCCGACATTGTGGTGCGCGGGGAAGTTCCCGCCGAGATTCGGCGGAGTGTGGAGTTATGGGTAGGCTGTATGGCCGGGGCGCTGGAGGAGAGCGAATACCTTGCCAAACTCATGAGGGCAGGATTTGAGGTCGTCGGAATCGAGCCGACCCGGATTTGCCGCGTTGCGGATGCGCGCGAATCGCTTTCGAGCGCGGGGATTGACGTGGAGGCGATCGCGCCTCTAGTCGATGGCAAGTTCATGAGCGCCTTCGTGCGGGCGAAGAAGCCGAGCCAATCGTGCTGAGGTCCGAGCTGTTGGGGAGGTAGTTGGTGCCTGCTTTTGAAGGCTTGGTGTTCGGAACCTGACTTTTTAGTCAAGTCTTAGAAATGGCGCATGGTGGCTGTTGGCCGCAACCAAGGCGGGGCTCTCTGTGTCCTCCGTGCCTCTCAATCTTTACCACAGAGCGCACGGAGCGTCTCAGTGATCCCGCGCCTGCGGGACACTTCTGACCACAGAGGACACGGAGGCACTACTGATAGGGAGAGGCATCGAGATATGTCAGCACATCTTACGCGAAGACTCTCTTTCCTTGATCGATTTCTTACCGTTTGGATCTTTCTAGCCATGGCGTTGGGCGTGATTTCTGGGTATCTACTGCCCAGTCTCGTTCGGACCCTGACGGCCTTCCAGGTGGGCACAACGTCAGTTCCTATTGCAGCGGGTTTGATTCTTATGATGTACCCGCCCCTGGCAAAAGTCCGGTACGAAGAGCTTGGGGAAGTCTTCCGAAACAAACGCGTTTTGCTTCTTTCACTTGTGCAGAACTGGGTGATCGGCCCTATTCTCATGTTCGTCCTCGCCGTTAGCTTCTTGCGGAACCATCCCGATTATATGGTCGGTCTGATCATGATCGGACTGGCCCGTTGCATCGCGATGGTGATTGTCTGGAATGAACTTGCGAAGGGCGATACAGAATACGCCGCGGGACTTGTAGCCTTTAATTCGGTTTTCCAGGTTTTGTTTTACTCGGTTTATGCCTGGCTGTTCATCACCGTGCTGCCAACATGGCTTGGTCTGAAAGGCGCAGTTGTGGATGTGTCCATGAAGCAGATTGCGCAGAGCGTCTTCTTCTACCTGGGGATTCCATTCCTTGCAGGCATGCTCACCCGCTTTGCCCTGCTTCGCCTGCGTGGGCGGGAATGGTACGAGAAGAGGTTTATTCCCCGCATCAGTCCGCTTACGCTTGTCGCCTTGCTCTTCACGATTGTGGTGATGTTTTCCCTGAAGGGTGAATACATCATTCAATTACCGCTGGACGTTCTGCGGATCGCACTGCCCCTACTGATTTACTTCGTGGTGATGTTCCTGGTTTCCTTCTATATGGGCAGGAAGCTGGGAGCTGATTATCCCAAGACGGCGACCCTCTCCTTCACCGCGGCCAGCAACAATTTTGAGCTGGCTATTGCCGTGGCTGTGGCGGTATTTGGAATCAATTCCGGGGCCGCATTTGCGGCGGTGATCGGTCCGCTCGTCGAGGTGCCAGTAATGATTGGGCTGGTGGGGGTTGCTCTCCGTTTTCAGCGTTTTTACTTCACGTCACCTCGGGAGGGCACCGACGCGGTTGAACTGGTTCGTGGGTAATCCCCACCTCTACTCCATCTCGCGCCGCCACGGCTTATTAGACAGCTATACGGACAGTGAGGGAAATCAGTGAGAGCCCTTATCCTTTGCATGGGCAATTCGGCTCGCAGTCAAATGGCGGAAGGGTTGCTGCGCCATGATGCGGGAAATGTCTACGAGGTTTTCAGTGCCGGCACCAAGCCGAGCCATGTGCGACCCGAGGCTATCGCCGTGATGCGCGAAGTAGGGATTGACATTTCCGGCCACCGGTCCAAATCGGTGGACGAATTTGCAGGGCAGGATTTCGACTACGTGATTACGGTCTGCGATAACGCCAAGGAGAGTTGCCCCCTCTTCCCGGCGAAAACAAAACGTATTCATTGGAGTATCGAAGATCCCGCCGCGGCGCAAGGCTCCGAAGAAGAACTATTGGCAGCCTTCCGCCGCGCCCGAGACGAGCTGCGAGCGCGGCTTCATGCTTTTACTCAAGGCGAGGTCTAGGCTGCTGAAGGCAAATTAGTTCTTTGCGCCCACGGGGAAGCAAAGACAGCGTGTAGCGTTCGATGCCGCGCGAGAGGTGTTCGGACTGCTGAAGGTTACGGAGGATGGACCATGAAAGCCTACGCATGGATGTTCGCTTTTGCGGCGGTGGCCCTGGGGCAAGTGCCCCATCAGCATCACCCGCCCTTGTCAGCAGATGAATACGCGAAGGTGCTGGAGGATCCATCGCGGGATGCATGGCAGAAACCGCACGCCGTCGTGATGGCGCTAGATCTGAAACCCACAGACACCGTTGCTGACATCGGAGCGGGCAGCGGCTATTTCGCCCGCCGCTTCGCGCTCCATGCAGGCAAGGTCTATGCGGTCGATATCGACGAGAAGCTGTTGGCGATGGTGCGCAGCAAGGCACCCGCGAATTTGCAGACAATTGTTGCCGCACCCGATGACCCGCATCTGCAGCCACACTCGGTCGACATGATTTTCTTCTGCGATGTGCTGCACCACCTAGAGAACCGCCCGGCGTACTACGTGAAACTCGCAAAGGTATTGAAGCCAGGCGGGCGTGTTGTAGTCATTGATTTCTACAAGAAACCGCTCCCAGTCGGCCCTCCGGAGTCGATGAAGCTCTCCGACCGGGAGGTCATTGCGGAGTTTCAGAAGGCGGGCTTCGCCCTGAGCAAGCGGCTGGACACATTGCCCTATCAGTACTTCCTGTTCTTCGAGAGGCGCTAGCGGCGCCGAGGACGACGCGCAGCACGCGCGTGATGTTCCCAAACGTGGTGGTCACTTTCCACCCCACGTCTCGCAAGGCGCCGGACCCGTCTCAACGCCAGCCGAGGTGACCACGTGGCCGACCGAGGCGCGAGCATGACAATCTCACGGAGTTAACGTGAAGTAATAGGTGGAGAAGCTATGCTGAAGGTGAGCCCCCCTCCCAACTACCCGCCTGAAGAAGGGCGCTATCTGCGCGGCAATGACTACTCGCCGGTCGCCGTCGCTGTCATCCTAATTTACGATCAAGAGAAAATCCCGCCGGATATTGAGAATCTGGTCCGAGTTGGTCTGGAAAGTGGAGCTGCCCTCTCCGGTACCATCCAAACTGAAAGCATCGGTATCGAAAAGCTCATTTGTAACATCGTTGCCAACCCGAACATCAGGTATCTGGTGCTCTTCGGGCCGGAGTCGCCGGGACACCAGACGGGCGATGCTCTCCTCATGCTGCTCGAGAATGGTGTGGACGAGCGCCGGCGGATCATCGGCGCCAAGGCCCTGACTCCCTATCTCTTCAACCTACCAGAGGAGTACATTGCGCGCTTTCGGCAACAAGTCCGCATGATTAATCTCCTGGACGAAGGCGACCCTGACTTGCTGCGCCGGGCCGTCCGGTCTTGCTATCAAGAAGATCCCACTTTATTCCAAAATTACAGGCTCTTTGATCCAGGAGCCTACCCTGAAGGACCGCTCTCAGCTCAGCTCACTTGGCGGGTCACTCGCCCCCAGGCCGAACCAAAAGACGAAGGTGAACGGCAGCAGAGGGAGCGGCTCAGAGATTTGATGGCGCGAGTGAAACGAGGAGCGGAAAAGAAGAGAGAGCGTGCGCGACCATGAGTAGGATGCGGCTGCCGGTTTAGGGGCATCGCGCAGGGCGGGACCGAATCAGCGCCGCGCGCTGTGCGCGAATGCTGTCATGCTGATCCCGCTTTGCGGGAGAAGCATCCGTGCAGTCCGTCGCTGGATGCTAAGGGCAAAAGACAACTACAGAGATTCTTCGCCCTTACAAGTCGGGGCTCAGGATGACAGACGGCTCCTGCTTCGGAATTCAGGTTAATTGGACACTGCCTCGACTTTATCCGCAAACAAAGCGTCCGGGATGCTCGGCGCTTACACCGCAGCCGGCGCCGCTTGCTTTCCCCGCCGCGCGATGGCAGCAACGATGATGCCGAGGATTGACCCTACAACAACTGTCCAACCGATCCAGCCGGTCATCTGGGGCAGGATGGCCGTGAAGAAGAATTTCCTGGCAAACGAGGTTTGGGCGAACATGGGCGGCACGGCGTCGTAGTGCGTCCCCCAACCCTGGCCGCCTTTTCCGCGCATAGCGAGGAACATCACGATCAGGACTGGGATGCGGGCAGCGAAGGCGTAAGCGAGCAAAGTGTTCCCTAAAGAACTCCAACCGATACCAGGAATAAACGCTGCAACCAACATTACCAGGAACGCTACCAGGGTCAGAATCGAGAGGTGCATGTGCGTTGCCCCAGCCAACAAGCCGCCTAGAAAAAGTACCACCAACCCCAGGACCGCGAATCCCGCGGCCTTACCCACGCTCGAGGGCCGGTCGCCAGCGCCGGCCAACTTCAGAGCGAAATAAGGACCAAAGATAATCGGCAGCCAGGAGATACCAATGATGGCGCCTCCCCCACCTGCCGCCGCGTTGAACCACGGTTTTGGCCAGTGTTCAATTTCACCCACCAAGCGTAGGATGGTAATTCCCAGGGTAATCAAAGCTGGAATCGTGATCAGACACGTGATGGAAATTGACTTTCTCTCTTCCATAAGAACCTCCATTTGCTTTCGGTTTGTGAAATGTCGTCCAGATGCTACCGCAACTCAGCGTCTTTTGCACGCCTTTCCGATTGGGGGTGCTGTCCTAATTTGAACGTAGCGCCGCCATCTTGGCGG